>CAMWSW010000008.1 GCA_947176975.1 uncultured Clostridia bacterium
CCCGTCGCCTATGATAGTACAGTTAACTTCTTCGACAGAATAATTTTTGGGGATGACTATATCCTTTTTGAGAGTATATTCCTTGTCGGAAGCAAAGTCTATTTGTTTGAGTTTCGTCACTTCACCCTCGATAGGTTTGGGCATAATCGAAACGACGGTGACGGGTCCTCCGACGACGATAAGCAGCGACAGTACCACGCAAAGACATATCGTGGCAATTTTCTTTTTTTCACGATAACTCAACGGGCGTCTGTCGATAATGATTTTATTCCCCTCGAATCTCACACCCAAAGAATATTTGATATAGTATATGGATTTAAGCCGTCCTTTTACCGCAGGAGAAGGCATAGTCATTGGATATACTTTCTTCAAATGATTAGTCTTGTCCAATATCAAAAGCATTTCGAGAGGAGATACAACCTCGTTGAAATAAAGTCTCAAGCACTTACCTGCTTTGGATGAAAATTTATTAGAAACCTCTATAGGTTCGCTTAACACCTTGAAATTGGTGATTGTCAAAAAAGATTGTTCGTATTTGGCAAGTATCTTGCGCGATTTATAGAGATACGTCAAAGAAAGCGTGGGGAATCTTCCCAAACGGCAAGCTCCGCATTGATTACTCTCCATCAATGCGTCAAAGGCTTTGATATCGTCGTTTTTTATAGCCTGCAACAAGCTTCCTTCGAGTGATTGTCCCATTACTTCTTCTTAATCTTTACCTTTCTGTCTTCCGCCCATTTGTCAAACGCGTCAAACAAATATTCTTCATTGACTGCGCTACCCTCGACGAGCTTTTTCAAAAGCTCAGACGTCTTTGAAAATTCCTCAATAAGAATAGCGATATCCTTGCCCTGCGCTGCGACCGCCGTGGACAGTTCTTCGTTTTCTTTGCGAATATTCTCAATTTTGTCGGCGTTTTGTTTCAATACCGACGCGATATCCTTGTTGATAAAGTCGCTGATTTTCTCGACGTTCTTATTGTAACCGTCGAGAGATTTTTGCAATTCTTTGAGATTGTAAGACGAACGCTTTTCGGCAATCAGCGTATCAATCTGCGCAAGCTTATTCTCCGCGCTCTTCTCAATATTGCCAAGCGTATCAAGTCTGCTCACAACCTCTGAAAATCTCGACGACATATCGTTGACGGCTTGCGCGTATTTCTCGCTCGACGAGGCGTACTCCTCTATTCTTCTGCCGAGTTCCTGTCCGCTCTTTGCCTGCGCGTTGATAGTGGTGTGCACCTTTTCGAGTTGGCTCGTCGCGTTGCCCGAAAAACTCTTGGTAAGGACGTCAAGGTCGTTTCTTATCTCTTCATACGCCTTGCTGACAGAATGCAAACTGTCTTGCAAAGGCGCAATCAAATTGCGGTATGCTATAAAGCTGTCAATAAGTTCTTTAATGGAATTATCGTTCATTGTCTCTTCCTCTTCATATTTGCGTTTACGGCTTTGAAATTTGCCGCTATATCACTGCAATCTCTGCTCAGTGTATCAAGTATTATTTTCGTCGCTACATCGTTGTCCTCGACCAAGGGATAAAAACGCACGATTTCCGGATCTAACGCTCCGCCGCCCTTTTGGCAAGCGTCCATCAACGGGAACAACTTCTCGTCGCCCGACATAGTGAACATTTCACGCGCCTCGTCGTCCATACCCTGTCTCCAATACTCTACGCCCGCGTCGCGAATCTTGCCGTATCGCAAGTATTTCTCGTGTACGGATATATAGACAAGCTTCTTTCTGCGAAGTTCGTCCGAAGACAGCCTGTCCGCAGTATTGCGCGCATTCTCGTACTGCTCGAGCGAACAGAACTTCTCAATACGCTCGACGAATTCATCGTCGTCTATCTCTATTCTGCCCGCAATATCTTTCAAATACGCAAGCGCGCCGTCTTTATTCTTTCTCTCAAAACACTCGTTGAAAAGCGAATTGAAATTCTCGGGATATTCCGACTCGGCGACGAATAGATACTGCTTTGCGCGGGATATGCCGACGTAAAACAAATTGAAGTAGTATCTGAATACAGAATTCTCGTCCGCAGTCTTTCTATTGAGCGACATATTGTGAAGATATCGCCACTTGTCGATATTGTCGCTCAACACGTCGGCAAGGATTACGGTATTACGCTCCAAGCCCTTTGCCTCGGCTACGGTGAGGATTTCTATTTTGCCGAGAGCCTTTCTCAACTGTTCTTTCTTCTTCTGCGCAGCTACGACAACGGTGACGTTCTCGAATCTCTTTTCGCCGAGGGAATAAACGAAATTTTTATCCTTTACCAACACAGCCGACGACGGAAGAGGCGACGCAACGCTTTCACCTTTCAAAACGAAACTGTGCGTGCCGAATCTCTGCATATTCATTTCGCCGAGCTTTTGAGCAATCTTTTCTATCCTTTCCGTACTGCGATAATTGTGCGTAAGTTGATTTACTCCCGTGACGTCGCCGTACATAATGCGCTTTAAATATCCAAAATTGAAATACGACGGATTTATCATCTGCAAAGCGTCGCCCACGCAGAACAACTTGCGGCACAGCTTTTTCATAAGACACAGATTCACCTGAGTGAAGTCTTGCACTTCGTCTATTACGCCGACGGAGTACTTGGGCGTCGAAACTTTATTCAAGATTTCTCGGCTCATAAGATTGTTGTCGGTAAGCCCTTGTCTTTTCAAAAACTCGCTATAGTCAGTCGCAATAGAATATATGATTTCGCACTCACGGCGCGTAAAGCTGTCGCTTCTTGCCTCGATATATTCCTCTTTGCCCATCATATCGCGTGGCTCGTCGAGTTCGTACTTGCCGAAAATCATTCCGTATATCTCTTTGTAGATTATCTCGGGCGCGATATGCTTTATTCTCTCAAGCGCGCCGGAAAGACGGTAATTCTTTCCCGTACCTAAATATTCTCTTAAAAATACGCTTTCGCCGGCTACTCGCTTTGATTCAAAAGTTTGGGTGTATATATCTTCTATCAAAAGATACTCTACTTTCTCTTTCAAAAACGTAGATATACGCTTCAACGCCGATATTATTTCTCCGTCCTCGTCGACGGAAAAGAGAATCCCCAGCTTGTTCTCCACAGCCTTTTTGTGATCTCTGTCAAGAAATACTACGTTGCCGCTTTCATACGCGGATATAAAGCCGTCGATATTCTTTGAAAACAACTCCACTCGGTTGCGCGTCTCCGTCAAAAGTCCGCGTGAAAACGTCGTGTACAACACCGCTCCGCGATAATTGCGACAGGCGCAATATACGATCTTTTCAACGCAAACGTTGGTCTTTCCGCTACCCGCAACGCCCTGCACGAGCATATTGGCGTCTTCGGTCTCGACGATTTTACGTTGAGTCTCGTTGAGATAAGGAAAATTGACAATACCGTCCGAACCCGATACGAGATACAATCTCGTCAAATCTTCTTGCGTAACTGCGTCGTCGGTGTTTCTCAAAGCTAATTCAAGCTTATTAGCATTTGAAATATACTCTCCGAGGCGTCTGTCAATTCCGCCTTCGGCAGGATTGGCGCTTAAGAATTTATAGAATACTATATCTCCGTCAAAAAGTCTTTTGTCATCTATCTTACGGCAAAAGAAAAGAGTATAAAGTCCGTCTTGCGTCTGCGCGGTAAAACAACCGTCATCGAGCGCAATATCCTCTCTGAATATACCTTCGGCAATACGTGAGATAAACGCGTCAATTGCAATTATCTTGCGCGTCATCGTCACAAGCCCTTCAGTCTTGTAGACTCTCTTGCTTGAAGATAGGGCTATCTTTTTTGTGTCTGCCGTAATATTGTGTATCATAATGCTATAAGTCCGTTGATATATAAGGTGAACTGAGCGTCTGTGAACGGAAACGGTATTTTTGAAAAGGCTTTGAGCCGCGTATCCGTCATAGTCGCACTCGACGCGTCAAAAGATATGGGCGTGTTCTTCTTTGAATATTGCGCAGAAATATCAACTTCCATACGTTGTTTTTCAGACTGCAAATTCATATCTTTCAACTTCTTTTCTATGTTCTCCAAAGCGCGTTTCTTATTCTTGAGTTGAGACCGCTCGTCTTGACATACGACGACTATCCCCGTAGGCAAATGCGTCACGCGCACTGCCGTCTCCACCTTGTTGATATTCTGACCGCCTGCGCCGTGAGAATGAAATACGTCTATCTTCAAATCGCTCTCTTGCAACTTCTCCACCTTTGCGGCGGGTGTCACTGCAAAGCACAATTCTTGGCTCTTTGACGGCGCAATATATACTTTGTGCGCGCCGATAAGCGGCGTAAGTCTCGTGAGTACGTCCACTCCTTCCGCAACGAAAGAAATTTCCTCGACGTATCCGCCCTTTGCCGTCACCGTATTTTCATCTTCGATTTTTGCTCCGCGAGAAAGCAAATCACCCTTTATAAGAGAATACAACGTCACGCCGAATTTGTACGAACCTTCTTTGAATTTCATCCTGCAATACGCCGTCTCTTCCGTACGTTTGCAACCAAGCGCGTCGGCAAGCGACGCAGACAATTTCGACGCCCTTATTTTCAACGTGGAAATCTCTTCAAATATCGTTTTGCGTTCTTCAATCGAATCAATATCGGAAAGCAATTCGTAATAAGCCTTTTCCTCTTGAAGTACAGATTTCAAATCGGAAAGTTTGTCCTTGAGAAATTTGAGATTGTTGTACTTGGATAATACCGACAAATAGTACGCCTTATCGGCTTGTACCTCGGGATATTCCAAAAGTTCTTCAGTTTCGTCAAAGCAATCAAGCGCTCTTTCCGCCGCGCCGATAATGTCGCCGTAAATACCGTACATATAGTAATTTTAACATTTTTTAGCAATTAAGTCAATAAATGCTGTTACCTTTGCTGTCTATTGCCACTACCACAGGGAAATCTTTGACGGTTATTCTGCGCACGGCTTCCGTGCCGAGATCTTCAAAATAAAGCACTTCCGCCTTTTGAATACATTTGCTGTAGATTGCGCCCGCTCCGCCTATTGCGGCAAAATATACGCAGCCGTTGCGTTTAAAAGCATCTATGCTTGCCTCGTCGCGTTTGCCCTTGCCTATCTGCGCCGACAAGCCGTGGTCTAGCATATACGGCGTGTACTTGTCCATTCTGCAAGAAGTCGTAGGTCCTGCGCTACCCAATACTTCGCCGTTCCTTGCGGGACAAGGTCCCATAAAGTATATCGTTTCGCCTGCGTAATCAAATGCCTGATTGCCGTCCAAAATGCTTTGATAAAGTCGCTTGTGTCCTGCGTCTCTGAATACGAGCATATCGCCGTCGAGTTGTACCATATCCCCGACTTTCAAATTCTTCATTGCCTCTTTCGTCAAAGGCAAATTCAACTTAATCACCGACATAGATTCCCTCCTTTGCTGCCTCTACGGTAAATTCGCAAGAGCGCGAACAGTGGCAAAGCACGTTGATTGCCACGGGCAATGAAGATATATGTGTGGGATAACTCTCAATAAATACTCCGAGCGCACTCGTCTTTCCGCCAAATCCTTGCGCTCCAATTCCCAATTCGTTTATCTTGCCTAGCAACTGCTTCTCCAATTCGTCAAGATGAGGTATTGGATTACTGCTTCCTATCTTTCGGAATAAAGCGTGCTTGGACATAAGGCAAGCCTTCTCAAGCGTACCCCCGAGTCCTACGCCTAGTATCACGGGCGGACAGGGATTGCTTCCTGCGACTTTCGCCGTCTCGACGATAAGTCTCTTTGCCTCTTCAAGACCTTGCGCGGGATTGAGCAGATATACCTTGGACATATTCTCGCTTCCAAATCCCTTGAGCATTATCTCCACTTTGACATTGGTTCCGTCAACGAAACTCGTATGCACTACCGACGGCGTGTTGGTCTTGGTATTGACTCTCGTCACTGGGTCAAGCACCGATTTTCTCAACGTGACGTACGCCTCTTCGACGGCATCGTCTATCGCCTCTTGCAACAACTTGCCTGTAAGTATCACTTCTTTGCCTATCTCGACGAATACGACTACCATGCCCGTGTCTTGGCATACAGGGCGATGCTCGGCTATTGCAAGGTCGATATTGTCGTTCATTACTTTGAGAGCGAATCTTGCCGTGTCGTTTTGTTCAATCTCATAAGCATTCTTGAGAGCTACTCGGCAACTTGGCTCGACTTCGCAGGAAATTTTGTCTATTGCCTGCTTGATTTTTTGCGCTATTACTTGCGTATCTATCTTGTACATATGCACCTCTTTGCCTACATTTTACCATAATATCGTTTGTATATACAATAAATTTATGGTAAAATGTTTTGTATGGAGTTTTGTAATCTTGCAAGCGGAAGTCGCGGAAACTGCACCGTAATATCCACCGACCGCGTCAATATTATGATTGACGACGGGTTGAATTTACGCGCGTTGACGGAAAGAGCAAGACTTGCCAATATAGACCTATCCACAATCGACGCGATTCTCATCACGCACGAGCATACAGATCACGTCAAAGGCATTGCAAGTTTTTGCAAAAAATACTCCGTACCAGTATACTGTCACGCTGAGAGCAAAGAATTTCTCGAGCCGATGATATATCCATACGTCCTTGATACTGATATGGACTCGCCTTTTGAGCTTGGCGATTTGACGATTACGCCATTTCGTCTGCCCCACGATTCCAATTACAATCTAGGATACAAGATAACTCAAGGCAAAAGCGTAATATCAATCGCCACCGACTTGGGTTTTGTCAGCGAAGGCACGCTGGAAAAACTCAAAGGAAGCGACTTCGTGATGTTGGAGTCAAATCACGATATAGATATGTTGAGAGAAGGCGAATATCCATTCATACTAAAACAGCGTATTATGGGCAAAAACGGACACCTCTCCAACGACGACTGCGCTCAAGCAGTCTTAGAACTTGCGCGAAACGGAACCAAGAGATTCTTGCTTGCGCACCTTTCGCAAGACAACAACACCCCCGAGCTTGCCTTTGACTGCACGGCAAAAAATCTCGAAAAAAACTATTTCACAGAAGGACAGGACGTCTTCGTGGATTTAGCAAATCAATATAAATCAACGCGCAAATTCAAAATATAAGACGCACGAGGCATTATGGCAAAAAACAATCAGACAATTCAGACCAATGCAAATAAAAAAGGCTTTTTGAACTCATTCAAAAAGTCTACTCCAAAGCTCGAGTTTTACGACGCAAGCGCAATGTTTATAGCGCAATTTATCTTGCAATATATGCTTCAACTTGTAATGATGATACTTGCTATCAGCATACTCACGTATAAGTTGGGCGCAGATATGTCCACGCAAGAAGGCTCCGAAACCGTACAAAACGCCTTCAGCGTCTTCACTGCTTCGACGGGCGGAATTATCCTCGTGACGCTTCTCAACGAATCGACGATGATACTATCTCCGCTTTGTTACTGGAAAATCAAATCCTTCAACGTATTCAAAGGTATGGGATTTAAGAGAAAAATAAGCGGCGGACAAATAGCGTTGACTTTGCCAATTGCCATAGGACTGCTTGCGGGCTTTATGCCGCTTGCAAGTATGTTCGTATATCTCGTCAACTTAACGGGCTATCATTATTCGGGCGCAAATATCGTGGTGGACAGTTTTGGCAAACTAGTACTGTATTTGATATTTGTCGCCGCTATTCCCGCAGTGTGCGAAGAGATAATGCACAGAGGTATTATCGCAAGATGCGGAAGCCGTATATCAATATTTGCGGGCATAATTTTGAGCTCCACTATCTTTGCTTTTATGCACGGTTCTCCAATGCAACTTGTGCATCAATTCTTCGTCGGCGTAGTATGCTGTCTCGTATATTATATGACGGGTAGCATCTGGGCAAACGTACTCGTGCATTTCTTCAACAACGCAATCACGTTGATAAGCAGTTACGTGATATATCTCATCACCGGTTCGACGGACCTATCTATACCTTGGTGGGGATTGTTGATTCTCTGCATAGGCGGTCTTGCAATACTCGTTGGATGCTTTATTGCAATGTATAAGATGAGCTATGCAAAGCGTCAAAAAGAAGATAAAGAAATGGGCGTTGAGCAAGAGCAAGAAGTAATATATACGGGCAAAAAACAGCCTATCAAAATATTCAACAAAAAGCTTGCTTATCTCTTCAAATCTCCCGAAGAAGCGCTTGAAGAAAAAAGACAAGCCGAAGAACTTGAAAAGCAACTTTCCGATTACAGCGAAGAAAAGAAAGAAGTCTACGCTTCCTTGCGTCAAGAAGACGACGTCACTCTCAAAAAGAAAAACAGTCGCGGCATAATATTTGCGCTTGTCGTCGTATTGGTGATTTGGATAATCAATACCATCGGAGGCTATACGTCATGAACGTACGCGTGGTCTGCGTAGGAAAATTAAAGGAAAAGTATCTCAAAGACGGCATTGAAGAATACGCAAAGAGGCTGTCAAGGTTTTGCAAATTGGAAATAATCGAAGTGAGCGAAGAGCTTCTTTCCGACACCTCGCAAAAAAGTATTCAGGTAGTCAAAATCGCCGAGGGCGAAAGAATTATCGCAAAGCTCAAAGGATACTCCATTGCACTTGACCTCAAAGGCAAAATGCTGACGAGCGAAGAATTGAGCGCAAAGATATCAACACTCAAGCAAAGCGGTGTCTCCACTATTACTTTTGTAATAGGCGGCTCTTACGGATTGTCTCAACAAGTACTCGATAAGTGCGACTTCTCTCTTTGCTTTGGCGCAATTACCTATCCCCATCAACTTATCAGACTCGTACTGACGGAACAAATCTACCGCGCTTTTATGATCGAAGAAGGTAGCGCATATCACAAATAATTCCCTATCACAATGAAATATAATAACTATGTAAAGTTGCATTACAATCAATTGCCAACTCAAGTTGCGAATTTTCAAACACGACTTTGTATATTCCCACTTGGTTTTATGATATATTGATATCAGAAAAACCTAGGAGGAGAATATGACTTTCAATGAAAAACTAATCAAACTGCGAAAAGCAAATGCAATGTCGCAAGAAGACCTTGCCGAAAAAATCGACGTATCGCGACAATCCATCTCAAAGTGGGAACTCGGCGATACCACGCCCGATAGCGACAAAATCGTCGCTTTGAGCAACTTATTCAGCGTGACGACGGATTATCTTCTCAAGGAAGAACTTGACAATCCCACCACTACGATAATAATGCGCAGCGACCCAAATAAGAATATAATAATTAGCAAAATTTTGAAATTTCTTTCAACTTTCTCTTTCGCTATCGGGTTATTGGTCGCTTGGACAATATGGGCTGCAGCGAGCGATGATTTTATTTACGACCGTATTTACAATGATTATACCGGTCCCTATAATATGGGCTCGGTGGCTATTCTTATAGGAATACTAATCCAATGCATAGGTATTGCTTGCCGTTTTTTTGCCAACAGATTACACAAATCAAAACTGTCTTTGGGGCAAATTTTTTTAGACTTCCTATTTTTGCACTATATGCCTTTGTCCGGAGTTTTCTGCGCTTGTGTTTTTGGTGCGTCTGCTCCGTATCCGTACTTTCCTATCCTTATGAATGATAGCGATGATATGACACTTTTAATAGGATTTTTAATACACTTCGTATTTGTAGGCATAATAGGTTTAATATTTTACTGCAAATATAAAAAACAAAAGAAATTACAAAACGCGCAAAAACAAGATTGACTTTGTATAATTTTACATACAATACCTAAATTAAAAGTAGCGCACTGCGTATACGGTGCGCTGCTTTTTTCTATATTGCAACTGCAAGTTGCGTAATTTCAAGCCAAACATTGTGGATTGCAACTGCTTTCTATGGTATAGTTATATTAAATAGAAATCCAGGAGGCTAAAATGACATTCAGCGAAAAACTAATCAAATTAAGAAAAGCAAACGCCATGTCGCAAGAAGAACTTGCCGAAAAGGTCGACGTATCTAGGCAAGCAATATCAAAATGGGAACTGGGCGACGCAACTCCCGACAGCGACAAAATCGTCGCGTTGAGTAACGTGTTCAACGTAACTACCGACTATCTTCTTAAAGATGAAATAGAAAATCCCACCGGCACTATAATAATGCGTGACGACCCCAACAAAAATATTATGATAGGAAAGATATTGAGATTTCTTTCCACGTTCTTTTACGGCATTGGACTGCTGGTTGCATTTCAAGCGTGGGCAACTGCCAGCGGTCTATATATTGACGGCGTCTACTTTCCGCAATTGCAAGGCTTGTCCGCTATAATGCGGGGATTTATCGTACAAAGCATAGGCATTGCTTGTTATTATTTCTCGGGCAGATTTCACAAAACAAAACTCTCTTGGGGACAAAAATATCTAAATATATTATTTTTGCACTATATGCCTTTTTCTGCAATCTTTACGCTTTTCGTTTATAGAGAACCTTTGCCATACCCATATAATCCTGCGTTAGGTGGCGACACCCTTTGGACTTTTTGGGTAGTATTAGCGCATTTTATATTGATGGGAATAATCGGCATAATATTTTTGTGCAAACATAGACAGTCAAAAAAGCAGCAAAAAGAACAAAAGCAAGATTGATTTAATATTATTTATTTTCTATACTCTCCTAAAATAAAAAGAGCGACTGTAATCACAGTCGCTCTTTCAATTGTTTCCTTAATTACGCTTTCTTTAATGCGTCAAGTTGCTTAGAAAGTCTTGAAATCTTTCTGCTTGCAGTGTTGGCATGATAAATACCGTCGCTCTTGGCTCTGTCAATCAAGGAAATTGTCTCAACCAAAAGCTTTTCTGCCGTAGCCACGTCCTTGCTCTCAATAGCTGCCTCAAACTTCTTCACAGCGTTGCGAACTCTGCTACGCTTGGAAGTATTGATTTCGTTTTCTTTTTGAGCGATAACAACTCTTTTTTTCTGGGACTTAATATTTGGCATACTCTCCCTCCGTTAACGTATTTTTACTAACATATTCTAGCATAACAAAATTATTTATGCAACAAAATTTATACACATTTTTTATAATTTCAACAATTGGCAATACTAGACGTATGAAAAACTTTGACAATATCAACTATCCGATAATAGAGGCAAGCCAAGACCTCGGCATAAAATCACACGCGTATAAGCAAAAGGGCGTCGACGTCAGCGAAGTTGAAATAGACAAAGTCGCCTCAAGAAAGACGGGACGTAAAGAAGGACATTATTTGACGCTTTCCCCCACTCCGCCAATCAAAAACGATACTCTTATCGACGTGCTCAACACAGGCATTAAAAAGATAATTAGACAAGTCGACGTAAAAGAGGGAAAAATACTCGTCGTGGGACTTGGCAACGAAAACGTCGTCGTAGACGCTCTGGGCAACGAAGTCGTCAAGAGAATTACCACGGGCGGAAAAAAGTTTTGTCTTAGCGCAATCGCGCCCAAGGTGGCGGACATAACGGGCATAAAGTCATTTGACATAGTCAAAGCAATAAGCGAATATCACAAACCCAACTTGATAATCGCAATAGATACGCTTGCAACAAATTATATTTCTCGGCTTGGCAACTGCTTTCAACTCACAAGCGCGGGCATCTGCCCAGGAAGCGGCGTAGACAACGCCCAACCGTGCCTTGACAACAATTCTCTTCTAGCGCCCGTAATCGCCATAGGCGTACCGCTTATAATTTCCGTAGGAAGTATTATGGGCGACAAAAGCGACAAATACTCTCGTTATATGCTCACTCCGCGCGACGTAGATACGCTTGTCGCCAACTGCGCGGACGTCATAGCAAGCGCAATAAACGCGCTGGGTCAGGAAAATTGATAAATTAAAAATAAATTGCAAAAACGAGGTACAAAATAAAATTTATTGACATACAATGTACTGTAATACAAAAGATGAAAAAAGTACAAAAGCAAAAGCCATAATTTATCCTTCAATCAAAAGCCAAAATACGGGTCGGGATTTTCATCCCGACCTTGTCGTATTTTTTATTATTTCTTTGCAACGAAAACTTTTTTGAGTTTTGCAAATCTTGGAAGTCCGTCTTCAAGCGGAGCTTTGCTGTCGCCCTGGATGAGCGGCAAAGCGTAATCAATGAAGTCTTGCGAAAGCATCGTGCCGTCGTCGATAATCCACTCGAGCGGAACTTTCTTCTCCGTATTAGCCGCTTTGGCTACGTCCATAACGCCGACTTTGCACTTATACTTGCCGGAATTCATATCTCTCTTGAGAATTACCATCTTGTCGGTCTTGCCGTTTACAGCGTACTTAACAGCTGCTTGACCTGCCTTGAACGCTTCTTCGACGTCTGCCTTGGAAGCCAAGTGAGCGCCGCATCTTTGCATGAGCGAGAACTCAATTGCTCTCGTCTTGCAACCAAACTTCTCTTTGCAAAGATTTGCAAGAGCCGTACCTACGCCGCCAAGTTGAGCGTGACCGAAAGAGTCTTTTGCCACGTTCTCGTTTATCTTTTCTGCGATAAGCGTGCCGTTCTCGTCGGAGATACCCTCGGAGATAACTACCATACACTTGCCGTTGTTTGCCTTCATCTTCTTGTCAACGTCTGCAAGGAACTTGTCCGTGGAGAAAGGAATCTCAGGCAAATAGATGAGATCCGGACCGAGACCCTTTGCGCAAGCAAGCGCGGAAGCGGCGGTAAGCCAACCTGCGTGACGTCCCATAGCCTCTACTACGGTAATCATCGGCGTATCGTATACGGTAGCGTCCAACTTAAGTTCCATAGTCGTCGTAGCGACGTACTTTGCGGCAGAGCCGTAACCCGGGCAGTGATCCGTACCGAAGAGGTCGTTGTCAATGGTCTTGGGTACGCCCATTACGCGGCATTCCCAACCCGATTTCTTCATATACTTGCTGACCTTGTTGCAAGTGTCCATAGAATCGTTACCGCCATTGTAGAAGAAGTAACGGATATTATACTTTTTGAATACCTCGAGCAATCTCTTGTAATCGGTGTCGTCTACCTTCTCTGCCTTGAGCTTGTATCTAACGCTACCGAGAGCGGAAGAAGGAGTATTCTTGAGCAACATAAGCTCTTTCATATCCTCTTTGCTGATATCATAGAACTCTTCGTTGAGTACGCCCTTGATACCGTGAGCAGCGCCGTAAACGGCAGTGATGCAATCTTGTTTCAACGCCTCGGTGAATACGCCTGCAGCGCTTGAGTTGATAACAGATGACGGACCGCCAGACTGTCCGAACATACATGCTCCTACTAACTTTTCCATATAAAAGCCTCCAAAACTTTATTTTGCTTTTTGTAAATATGATTTTTATATTAAAAAACCTTTATTATTTTAACAAAAATATATCGTTATTGCAAATATTTTTGAGTACTTAAAAAAATTATGCAAAAAATGAAGAAAGGCGGGAGTTGTTCCCGCC
>CAMWSW010000009.1 GCA_947176975.1 uncultured Clostridia bacterium
TACATGTACCGATTGCTGTTGGATACTATTTATATCAGTAAATATAAAATAATACAGACAATATCAGTAAGTCAAGTATTTTTACTGACATTACTAGTATTATTTATATAGAAACAGAATAGGAGTAAATAAATGATTGAAATTGATAAAATTCGAGAAAATATTCAAGATGCAATAAAAAAGAGTGGTATGACTCAAACAGAATTAGCGAAACGAGTTGGTGTTATTCAACAAACGATTGCTTGTTATCTTTCTGGTAAAGCGCTACCTGCGCTTGATACCTTTGCAAAACTTTGCGCCGTACTTGACCTTGACGCCAACGAAATACTTTGCGTAGGCGAATACGAGTAAGAGTATAAATTATATTTTATCTTATGGGCGTGTAATTTATCTCGGATTTAATATCCGTAGCTTCAAGCTTGAATATCACGGGACGCAATCCGTCGTTGCAACTGCATATCGCAACCCCCGGTTTCTTTATCCAATCACCATAATAAAACAAATCGTTGCCTGCCCCGTGAGCAAGAGTAAATACGTACTGATATATTGCCTTCCACGCTTCGTCGCACAAACCTTCGGGTTTAGCATAATCGGCATAGAATACCTGCCCAACTTTCATCATAGGACAAGCCGTCAACCCATCTGCCCCATATTCGCTTGCAAGCTCTTTATCCAATGTGGTTTTTAATACCGTTATCTTTACCTTGTTCATGCAATTAACTCCTTAAATATCGCCCATTACTTTGCTATCATTTTATCATAAAATTTTAATTTGTCAAGTACGCAAATTTCTGTTAGATACTGTCTTAAAAGTTTGCAGGAAAATGCTCCTTTGCCATTTTTCATAAATATGAAAAATTTTTTCCAAAATCTTATTTAACAATCTTGACTTCTAGTCTATTGTATGCTAATATTTAGAAAAAAAGGAGTATAGTTATGCAAAAAACTTTAACTACAAAACTTGTAGCAACAACTATCGGATTAGTCCTGATAGTAACGCTGATATTCTGTATCGCCCCTGTCCAAACTGCTCATGCAGAAGAGGTCGTCTGGGAGAAAGTAGACTATGAAAATTATCTTACTTACGAAGATTATATAGGAGCAGATGCTTATTATGGAAAAATAAATGAAATGCCAAATATAAGAAAATACAATTATTTATACGTATTTATTGTAGGAGCCGGTGGAATGGGCGGAGCATCTGCCGACGGAAAAAGTATAGGCTATGGCGGTGGCGGCGGCGCTTTTGTCGTTATTAAATTAAATATACAGAAAGCTGATAGTATTCATTTCCTATTAGGTAAAGGCGGTGGAAAATTTGAATTCAGTGAAAATGATGATTATTCTACAGGTGACGGTTGTCCCTCAGCAGTTTTAATTTCAAAAGACAGAACTTCAACCACCCCATTTATCTTAGAAGGCGCAACTTGTGTTGGCGGCAAATTAGGAAATTCTTCTGCGCCCGGTAATGGTGGCTTTGTAGAAAACGCAGAAGATATTCCTACAAATTCTTTATCTCAAATTATTTATTCGTGCAATGGCGTTGCCGGCGGACAAGCATCGCACTCTTTAAGCGTTGATTTAGGTTTTAGGACAGAATATTTCATTTATCGACCGACAGGCGCAAATCCTTCCGGTAAAGGCGGTGGCGCATCCGTATACCACAGAGGCGGAGACGGCGGCGTATTATATAAGAACGGCTCTGACGGCTCAATGGGCGCAGGCGGTGGCGGCGCAGGAAAAGGCGCAACTCAAGGCGGCTACGGCGGAGACGCTTATATGGAAATATACGGTAGCAATATGTAGCAAAAATTTTAATACGAACTACAAAAAAAGAGAAGCGATACGCTTCTCTTTTTGTCTGCCGTCAAAGACGATTAAAAACTTTGCTCTAAGATTTGACGTATCTCTTTCTTGTCGAGTACTTTATATCCCCCGTCCATTATGAGCGTGCCATCTACGATATCGTCAAGCATATCTTTGGTTGCGCCAAGGTCGGTGAGATTCATCACAAGTCCCAACTTGCGCATCCACTTCTCCATTGCTTCCAAGCCCTCGATAGCAACTTGCTTTTGGCTCTTGCCATCGGGATTTACTCCCCACACGCCTACTGCATAGCGCGCAAATTTTGCCGTGCCGTAAGGCAAGATATATCTGTAATAAGGCATACTTACCGCCGCCAAGGTCATGCCGTGAGTTGCGTCGGTGACTGCGCCGACAGCCTGTCCGAGCATATGCACCATCCAATCGGTACTCTTGCCTTGCGCCACCAAAGTGTTGAGCGCCCAAGTAGCTTTTGGCTCTTGCCATCGGGATTTACTCCCCACACGCCTACTGCATAGCGCGCAAATTTTGCCGTGCCGTAAGGCAAGATATATCTGTAATAAGGCATACTTACCGCCGCCAAGGTCATGCCGTGAGTTGCGTCGGTGACTGCGCCGACAGCCTGTCCGAGCATATGCACCATCCAATCGGTACTCTTGCCTTGCGCCACCAAAGTGTTGAGCGCCCAAGTAGCCGTCCACATAATGTTGCTTCTTGCCTCGTAATCAAGAGGATTTTGCACAGCTATATCCGCACTGTGGATAAGCGAACGCAAAAGACCTTCCATAATATAGTCGCTGGTGTTGTCGTCCTCGCCCGAGAAATACTGCTCGAGAATATGCGACATAATATCGTATATGCCCGACGTCATTTGATACTTGGGCAACGTAAAGGTATACTCGGGATTGAGTATGGAAAACTTGGGGAAAACTTCGTCGCCGAATACGTGACCTATCTTGAGTTTTTGCGCGTGGTTGGTGATGACGCTGCCGCCGTTCATCTCACTGCCCGTACCTACCATAGTCAATACGCAACCTACTGGGATGATATCGCAAGTTACGTCCTCAAAGCGGATATAATACTTATCCCATGCGTCTTCGCCGCAATTTACCGATACAGACACCGCCTTTGCGTAATCGCACACCGAGCCGCCGCCGACGGCAAGTATCAAATCAGCCTTTGCCTTTTTTGCTCTCTCGATACCCTCGTTGAGCTTGTCGGAAGTCGGGTTGGGCATAACTCCTCCGTCCTCGAAAATCTCTTTGCCATTATCTTTCAAAATCTTGACAACTTTGTCGTATATACCGTTTTTCTTAATAGACCCTCCGCCGTATACAAGCAAAACGTTCTTGCCGTACTTGGGTAATTCTTGGTTGAGTCCGTCCAAAGCGTCCTTACCGAAATAGAGTCTCGTGGGATTGCAATAAGTGAAATTTCCTAACATAAATCTGCTCCTTTATTTTTATACAATTATTATATTGCAATATTTTGAGTATGTCAATCCATAAATCTTTAACTTATTGTCAAGTACCGTCATATAATGGCAGTGAAAGACATACTTAATCACATTTGCTACATATTCAAATTTATAAGGAGATTGATATGCCTTTCATTCAAAGATATTCCGACGTCAAAAAAGGCGGAATTATATTTACGGGCAACACGCTTGGATTGAGCAAAGCTGCCAATCAAAACGCCCCGGGCACGGAAGGTTCGATAGGCGCGTTTACAAGCCTCAACACGGCTTTGCAAGTGGGAACTTTCCCTGCGGGAACTACTCTTGATTACACGCAAAACGGCTCTCGGGCAGTCCTCAATTTGCCTGCTGGCGCAACCGTGTTGTACGCCGAACTCGTATGGGGCGGACTCTTCCGTTCTTCAGCCAACAATATTTCCGCGCTCATCAACAACAACGTAACTTTCAATACGCCTCTCGGCGCTTTTTCAATAGCGCCCGACCCTGCCACGTCTCAGACTTTCAATATACCTGCCGACAATATCACGGTAGGATTCTACGTGCGCAGCGCAAACGTAACCACGCAAGTGCAAGCCGCGCTTGGCGGAACGTATTCCGTACAAGGCGTCCCCGCCTTGATAGAGGCAATCGACGACAGAACTGCCGACACCAATCACGCAGGTTGGACACTTGCCGTCGCATACGAGGACGCAACGCAGACTTTGCGAAACCTCACGATTTACAGCGGCGGAGCCGTGGTATCCCCCAACACGGGAAGCACGACGATTACTATATCCAACTTCCTCACGCCCGAAGTCTTGCCTATCACAGGAAAAATCTTCGTGTCGGCGCAAGAGGGCGACGCCGTACTCACGGGAGACAGGATGCAATTCGGTCAAAGCGTAGCAACGCTCCAAGACCTCTCGGGTCCCAATAATCCCGCAGACAACTTCTTTGCATCGCAAATCAACAACCAAAACGGCACTCTCGACACGACGGGTACTTTCGGTACGCGTAACGCCAACGCCGCAGCGGGTACGAATATTTCCGCAGGTCGTCAAGGCTGGGATATTACCGCCGTCGACGTATCAAATCAATTGGCGGCAAGCGAAAGCAGCGCGGTCATCAGATTCACCAGCGACGGAGACTTATACGTCCCCAACGCGCTTGCTTTGCAAATCGACAGCAAGGGCGCCAACCTCACCGTGACGAAATCGGCGGACAAAACTTACGCCGAAGTGGGAGATGAAATCACCTATACCCTTGCTATTCAAAACACGGGTACGGTAGACGCGACGGGCGCGACAGTCAACGATATGCTTCCGCCAGAGACTACTCTCGTGCCTAACTCCGTGACCGTCGACGGCGTAGCGTACGCGGGAGCATTGCCCGTCGTCATACCCACGATTGCGCCCAACCAAACGGTAACGGTATCTTTCAAAGTCACCGTGGGCGCTCTGCCTGCCGTCAACCCAATATTCAACATCGCAAGAGTTGATTATGAGTTCTTCCCGTTTGCGGGATACTCGGCGACGAGTTTTTCCAACTCCAATCCCGTAGCCGTATATATTATTGCCACGCAGATGAGCATCGTCAAGAGCGTCGATAAGGCTTTTGCCATCAAAGGCGATATCATCAACTACACTTCGGTAATCACGAATACGGGAAGCGTACCCGTGACCGACGTGATCTTCAAAGACGCAATACCCGCAGGTACTACCTTTGTGGCTGGCTCTGTGACCATTGACGGAGTGAGCTACCCCGCATACAATCCCGAGACGGGATTCTTCGTGGCGAACCTGACGCCGCAAGCAAGCGCAAGCGTAAGCTTTCAGGTACAAATAAATTAAGGAGAAAAACAAATGATAATACCCAACCAATCCAATATTGCCTTCAACTACGTACTTCCCGACGGACAGACGCTGGCGGCAAACCTCGACAGCAATATCGTAAATACCGAAGTACTGACCTACTCCGTTCCTAAAGTAAAAAGCGGCGACAAGATATTCATGCAAGAGGGCGAAACTTCTGTCCATACCGTCGTAATTACCAACAATTCTCAGACCGAACTTTTCAATCTCTTCTTCAAAGACACGATGTCGGACGGCGCAACCTACGTCGCAGGAAGCGTGAAAGTCAATGGCGTGGCTCAACCCACTTACGACCCAATTGCGGGATTTGCATTGCCCAACCTTGCCGTAGGTCAAGCAGTGACCGTGGAATATACGATTCAGGCTAACAACCCTATGACGCAGTCTACCGTAACGGACTTCGGTACGCTCAATTACTCCGTCGACGACGGAACTACGAGAGCCGTCCAAAACTTCTCTGAAGATACCAATACCGTGACCGTGCAAATTATATCCAACAGAATTACCAACGTCAAGAGCGTGGATAAGGCTTTTGCAGTCAAGGGCGACAACTTGCACTACACGTCGGTAATTACCAATACAGGTACGCTCAACAAGACCGACCTCGTCTTCACCGACCCGATACCTGCGGGAACCACCTTCGTTGCAGGCAGCGTAAAGGTCAACGGCGCGGCTCAACCCACCTACGACCCGCAAGCGGGATTTGACTTGCCCGACCTTGCGCCGTCCGAAGCGGTAACGGTAGAATTCGACGTGACGGTAAACTGACGGGAGGTGACTGTATGGCTACGATAATCAACTTATCCAACGTGACGGATAATTCGGGAGAAACCCCAATAATCACTTATAGCAACCCCGTGACAACTTTGGTCGATCCGCCGACTGCGCCGCCATTTATCCCGAGAATGGCTCCCTGCC
Source organism: uncultured Clostridia bacterium (assembly GCA_947176975.1). Classification (GTDB taxonomy): domain Bacteria; phylum Bacillota; class Clostridia; order Christensenellales; family UBA3700; genus RACS-045. Next base: position 6,070 of record CAMWSW010000009.1, read on the forward strand.
CGTCTTGTCCTTGCTCTCAAAACTCTTGCGGATGTAATTGCGGCTGTGGATGCAACCACTGTTGCAACAACTGAAATATTGTTAAGACCGACTAAAAATACGACGGCGGACTTAAAAGTCTGCCGTCGTCTGCTTATTTACTTTCGCAAAGGCTTTTCAATACCTCGCCTATATCTTGGTTGATACAAATCGACCTGCTCTCTATTTGCGGTGGGCAAATCGCCTCTCCGTAGTTTATGCAAGCGTAAGTAGCCTGCGGATTTGCGTTGGTAAGTCTCCAAAATGGATATTTGATAATCGCGGGAGTGTTACCGCCCACGCCAAGCTCAAGATACAAAATGCGCTTATCCCTGTTTTCTTTTATAAAACTTTCGTATCGCTCGCAAGCTAAATGCCAACCGCTGTCCTCAACGAATTTGTCGTCGCAACGCAAGTTGGTAGTCATGGGCTTACCGCATTTGGGACAATGCGGAATTAGCGCAGTGGGTATCTTCATATCCTTCTGCTCTTTTACCATACGGCGGATAAGTGCTTCGTTGTCATAAGTTTCGTCATGGCAAGGCTGGGAGCATTGAAAAAGTCCGTAGTCACCTTGCGTATAGAAAAGTTTTTGTTTATCAAATCCCGCTCTTTGAAAGCAATGATCTACGTTGGTGGTAATGACAAAATAATTTTTGTCTTTGACAAGTTCGTGCAAATCTTCATAGACTGGCTTGGGCGAATTCGTATATCTGTTGACGTAAATATTTCTTGACCAATACGCCCAATACTCTTCGGGAGTAGAATACGGATAGAATCCGCCCGAATACATATCGTGGAAACCGTACTTGTCCTCAAAATCGCCGAAGTTGTCTTGGAATCGCTTACCCGAATAAACAAATCCCGCAGACGTAGAAAGCCCTGCGCCCGCGCCTATTACTATAGCCTCTGCGTTGTCAAGCGCGCTTTTGAGCTTATCTATTTGCGCCGAGTAATCTTGCGTAGATTTCATAATCATACTCCTTGAACACGTTGAAAATCACTTTGATATCGCTTGCCGTCTTTTCCTTGTAGTCACAGACGGGCTTGATTGCAATCTCCGCCGCCCTCTCGCCCGGAAAAGCAAACTCACCCGTAGATATACAGCAAAAGGCTATGCTTTGCAAATTATTTTCCCTGGCAAGCGTAAGACAGGAATTATAACAACTTGCAAGTTGCTCTTCGTGCCTTTGGGTAAGCTCTCCGCGGACGATAGGTCCGACTGTATGCAAAACGTATTTGCAAGGCAAATTGTACGCCTTGGTGATTTTGGCGCTGCCCGTCGGCTCTTCATGCCCTTGATTCTTCATAATCTCGGCGCACTCCAAACGCAACTGCATTCCCGCAAAAGTGTGGATTGCATTGTCTATACAGCCGTGATTGGGACAAAAACATCCCAGCATCTGCGAATTTGCCGCATTGACTATCCCGTCACATTTGAGCGTAGTAATATCCCCTTTCCAAAGATATATCCCGTCGGCAATGGGCTCAAGGTCGGCAACGTCCGTCACGCCTTTTTGTCTCAACTCCTCTTGCAGATATTCGTCTTGAATTTGCAACAATTCTTTACTAACAGCCTTAGGCATACGAACGTTGACGAGCGCACGGAATAACTTGCGCTTTTCACTATCTTTAAAAATAGGCGCTTTCTTGCCGCACTCGGCGTAAAGCATTTCAATTAACAAGTCTAACTTTTCCATAACTTTATTCTACAATTTTGCATCTATTAATGTCAATAGGTTTTGCGTGCGGTTGTTCGCCGTCTATATAACCCAAAATCACAAAACAACGCGCGATATAGTTATCGGGTACGCCCCAATCTTTCAAAAGAGCAATGCCGTAATCATTATCAAACGTCTCTTCGCCACGCGCGATTATGCAAGACGATATACCAAGTTCGGTTGCTTGCAAGACCATATTCTCGGCGGCGCAAAACGCGTCGGGAATACTGTATAAAAAGTTTTTTTGCGCAAACACAATACATACGGACGGCGCGCCGTAAAATCCGCTTTTGATATTGGGATTGTCGATTATGCTCGGCTGTTCCTTTGACACGTAAGAGCCTTCGAGACGTCCTCTGTCAAAACGCGCAAGATTGAGCTTGCCTATGACTTCCGTAAGTTCTTTGTTATGAATACCCAAGATAACCGTTCCCTGTCTGCCGCCTGCGTTGGGAGCGCACAAGCCTGCTTCGATTATCTTTTCCAAATGCTCTTTGGGTATTTGTTCATCCGTATATTTGCGGATAGAACGACGTTTTTTGATAATATCCAAAAGTTCCATAACGATACTCCTTATAAACGTTTGATTGCCTTAACCGGACAATTCTCATAACAATTACCGCAATGCAAACAATGGTTGTGATTTATTCGATACGGCGCGCCATTTTCTATACAACTTTGAGGGCATACTTTTGCGCATTTGCCGCAGCCAATACATTTGTCGGTAATGATATACCCTTTTTTCTTTATTGTTCCCTTTCCTATCGTATAAGTTTCTCTGAATATGGGGTGTACGCCGAGATTAAAATATTCGATATCTGCGTCCTTAACTTCAAATATTATGCCAACATAGCGAGTATCGCCGGGATATACGTTAGAAAGATAAGGTTGTTCTTCAAAAATTTTGTCAATGCATTCGCGCTGTCTGCTTTCTTCGACGGGTAATGCATACCCCGAAAGCCTTATCATTTCGTTGTATTTTGTATACGCCAACGTTTGAATACGGCTATCGCGTTGCAATTGTTTTGTCAATTCTTTGCCTCTAGCTGTGAAAAAGTAGAAAGAATTTTCATCGTAGTGAACTGCGCTTATATTGCGGACTTGAGGCGCTCCGTTTTCGTCAACGGTGGCAAAAGCAAGCACCCCGACATAATACATTTTCTTCAAACAAGTTTGTGCATCCATATATTAAATCTCCTTCCAACATTGCGGGTCGGCATCGTACATATTGTGCGTATAACCGTACGTAACCGACGGACAACCTCTGCATACTCCTTTGAGTTCGCATTTGTTGCATTTTGTGAATTTATCGTACTGACGGTATGCGTTCATGTTATCGCTAATCCAAACGTCGTATAAATTGCTTTGGTTTATATTTCCTACCCTACTTTCCATACGACGACAAGCGTATATATCGCCATTCGGCAATATCGTTATATGATTTCTACCGCAGTTGCAACCGTCTGTTATGCAGTCGCAATCGGGCAATTTCAGCAAGCCTTTTTCATATAAGAACAAGCTCCACAAATGGTCTTTCAACTGAAACGTCGTTTTTGAATTCTTATGCTGTTCGTACTTATTCCAACAGGCTTGCAAAAATTCTCTATATTCAAGGGGTGAAATATGAATATCTTTATCGTACGCTTTATCAGTACTTGTAGGACAGTATCTTCCTACGGCGAATACGTCGACTCCGAGTTCGTCCACAAGGTCTATAAGTTGTGGGATTTCGCTCATATTCGTCCTTGATACCGTACTCATGACGGCGCACCACATTCCCGAACGCTTAATTGTTTTTATTGCTTCAAGCGTGGTTTTGAATGAGCCTTCTTTGCGGAACGTATCGTGCGTTTGCTCCAGCCCGTCCAAAGACAGTTGATATTTCACGCAACCGCAGTCTTTCATACGTTTGCAAACTTCGTCCGTCAAATGGAACGGATTGCCCATAATACAAAAGCGCGTTTCGTCTGCCTTAAACGTCTCTAGAAGTTCCCAAAAATTAGGGTGCAATATCGGGTCTCCGCCAGTCAAATATATATAAGGCGTTCTTTCCAAACGAGAGCATAACTCTTTGATTTGAGCGTACGTTCTTTTCAATTCGGCAATCGGCGTCGTTATCAGACAAGGATGCCCTTCCGAAAAAATATAACAATGCTTGCACCGTTGGTCACAAACGTCGGTAATATGCCATTGTATCGCAAAATAAGGTTTCATATTCCCTCCCGATTATTTCAAAATACGGCCTCCGCAATTTCTTACGGAAGCCATACCTTTCGGATTATTTATCCGAAGTTCCGCAAGCAGGTGCGGGGTCTTTTGCTCCACAAGCGGGAGCCGGGTCTTTCGCACCACAAGCAGGCGCCGGATCTTTTGTTCCGCAAGCCGAACTAACAAATTGATTTGCCGTCATAACTATGTACCTCCTTACAGATTATCAACCTTGACGATTGATAACAAAATAATAGCATAATAAAGACATTACGTCCCAAACGTAATAAAACTATTACTAGGTAATAAAAAGGTAACCATAGAGCCCAACGGCATTATTTGTTTACAACGCTCTCTTACTTATGCTATACTTAATGAAAAAAAGGAGTTATTGCCAATTATGCTGACCAAAGACGAACTACCCGAATGCCCGGTGGCTACGACCGTGCAACTCATAGGCAACAAATGGAAGTTGCTTATTATACGCAATCTGTTGACGGGACCGCAAAGATTTACGGAAATTATAAAGACTATACCCGGGATTAGTAAAAAGGTACTGACGGATAACCTCCGCGCGCTCGAAGGCGACGGACTCGTCGAAAGAGAGATTTTTGCCGAAGTACCGCCCAAAGTGGTATACTCTTTGAGCCAACTCGGCAAAACCTTGCAACCCATACTCGACGCTATGCGCGATTGGGGAATCGATTATAAAAACAATCTGTAATTTTTAATTTTTCAACGCTTGCTTAATTGCGTCGTTGACTTTCTCACGCACTTCCAACTGCCATTCGTCGCTATGCGGATATTCTGCGAAAGTAAGAGGCTTGTCAATACCCTGCTCCAAAATCTCCAGAGTTTTTTCTCTGCCAAGCAAGCTCTCGGCAAGTTGCAAAGCGCGCATATCCTGCAAAGCGTCATAGAATACTCTCAATCTCAATGAAATCAACGGCTTTCCGTCAGTGCCAGGATAGACGACGTAGGAATCGCCCGACGGGAACTGCCCGCCTGCGGCAGTCTCTTGGTATGGGTCTACTTCGCCTACCGAAAGACGCTTGTACCAAAAATTATAGCCCCAATGCAAAAATCCTTTGACGTCGTACTTATACAGCTGACAGCCGAGTATCCTGTTGCGTTGAGACGGCATAGAGAAAAATCTGTTGGCTACTCTGTCCACTTGCGCGGAACAATAGTACGTCCAAAGTTCTTTTACGTTGCCAATATACGCGCTAATATGGTCGGTGGCAGGTATAGGCAATTCAACCAATCCTTTTTGATAAAACTTGTATTCGCTGAGCGCGTCTATTATTTTGAAATCACCGAAAAGCTCTTTGACAATTTCGCTTGCCTTGCGATACTGACGAATTACGCCTGCAAAAGGCTCGTCTGATACGTGGAAGAATACTTTGTCAGCAACGCCCTTTTGACGCAAATACTCTTTTAGCTTGGGAGCAAGCGCAGTGAGAAATGCTTTATACTGCTTGCCCGCTCCTTTGGTATTCCAACCGAAAATCTTCTTTTCTTCACCGTCGACGGTAGCAACGATTTTGGGACATTTCTTTGCGCCCCATTGCGTGAAGAAGTGCGCCATCTCAAAATAATCTATTCCCACGCGGTGACACGTGTCAATCCACTTGTCAAGATTTGCAAAGTCAAAAGAATATTCTCCATTATTTACCGTCACTTTGATAAGCTGAACTGTCAATCTCTCCCCGCCCTTCTTGGTATCAAGCGGCGGCGTAAATATCGGAGTTAGTACGACGTTCATACCGTACTCGCGCGCCGTCTTGAGATAAGACTCAACTATCTCCCAATACCTGTCGGAAAAAACTTCGACTTTGTAATAAGTTGCCAGACAGTCGGAGTGAAACCAATTTGTATACAAAAGCGTTTGCTCGGGCAAGTCGCAATCAATTACGTCGACTGCAAATTCCGTTTTTTCTTGTTTGCCGTCGCATTTGAGAATGACCTCGATTTTTTGCTCTCCCGTCGGCAACGCGGGATTGGGATCGACCGACAGCCAAAGGCTCGTCCACTTGCCCGCCGTCAAACTCAATTCTCCCTCAAGCGGTCTCAATAACTCGGGAAACTTTCCCGTCTCTTTTCTCAAAGTGTAATCATCCTGTCCTTTGCCCACAGGCATTGACGAATAAAGTTCCTCGACGACGTACGCTTTGACTGCATCGCCAAAGGGCGAAACAATCTCCACCGCCAATTTGCAATCGCAATCGCTCGTCAACGCAATTTGCATTGACGCCTTTTCATTGCGGAAAATACTCAACTTTTCAAACGGTTTAGCTTGCGGCTCTTCGTCGGAAAAAACTTTGACAAGACTACTCAACGGCTTTATCTTCAACATAATAACTCCATATATTCAATTTTACATAATTTATTATAGTATAACATACACAACAAGATAAAAC
>CAMWSW010000010.1 GCA_947176975.1 uncultured Clostridia bacterium
GCAAGATACAAAAGCGCGAGAAGCTGCCAGACGGAAAATTTTAATTTTCTTTTTAAACGTATTTGGCTTTGTTTTACTAACAGAATTCTTTTGCACGTTTGCTGCAACTTTTCTCTCGCCTTTGTCCTCTGCTAATGTTTCACGGTTTTTGTGAAACATTTTTTGCTCACAGTTTTTTATTGATTTAAGCATTTTTTAGAAGAATTTTAACGCTTTTTGCACATAAATTGGCTAAAATTATGGCATTTGTATTGAACAAGTTCAAAAATATAGACGTTTGCGATGCGCTGTGCGCAAAAATGTTGAATTAGTAATGGCGCAATGTTGAAACGAATATTGAAAATACTTTTGGAGATACTATTATTATTAAGATTTAGGAGGTTGTCATGCCAAGATGCAGTATATGTCGCGGTCAAGTGGATTATGAGAATGCCTATATATGCGATAATTGCCATAGCTATATTTGTGGAGAGTGCATAATTAAATACGGTAAGACCTGTGATTGCGGTGGAAAAGCGCACCATTTGAATTAAAACGGTCGAGAACTACCCGACCGTACATAATTATTTTTTGAATTTCTTGACTAATTTGCTTTGAGATACTCTTAATCTTAATGAATTACATTTATCTGTTATAATTGCGCTATGCTTTCTTATTGGCAGATATATAGCAATTGATATAAGCGCCGTAAAGAAAAGGCTGATTACCACGTGGTAGATCTTCAGATCGTATTCAAAGTACACAAACGTAATAATAAAGAACGTAAAACTGTATAATAAGACGTAAAAGACTTGCGAAACGTGCCTATAAAATGGGTTTTTAATCAAATATGCGCACGTAAAGGCATTCAGAATATATATTATTCCGAATATTATGCCCAAAATAGAGTATATCGCCAGCGCTTTTGGTTGATTTGCCGTATCTGATAGTATCATTTGAATATTTTCTTAAATAATGAGAGCTTTTGCTTGCCTTTTGCGTATTTTAGCGTAGAGAGGCTACCGGATAGGGCGCATACGCCTCTAGACGTGTCTAAATTGACTATTTTAAGCCTTTCACCCGTAATTATCAGCGATCTGTCGCCTAAATTGCATATTATCTGTTTTTCGTTGCTTTCTATCATTTCCGTGACGCCTGTAATCTCAATATTGCTGTCAAAATTGATATTTATTGATTTTTGAGGTTTTGTAGTCGCAGTTTGCGTAATTTGTGCCATATTTTCTCCTTTTTAGCACTTTTATTACTATAGAAGGGCAAAAAGTGCTTACATATTCCAAAATCGTCGCAGAGTAGGGTATTTTTGTATAGTTTTGCTAAAACATCCATATTAAAAATACCTTAAATACTTCTATTTCGTAATATAGATACAAATTAAAATTACACAACAGTTGTGTAATTTATCAAAATATCTATATTTTTATCGTATTATAGCGACGGTTTACGGTATATTTTATTGATAAAATTTCAATTTATGACAAGATTTTGCATCATTTTTCCGCTCTATATTCGTTGACTAAAAACTTATCTTTTGATAAGATAATAACTACAAATATTATTTGCGGATATGGCGGAATTGGCAGACGCGTAAGATTCAGGTTCTTATGGCAGCAATGCCGTGCAAGTTCAAGTCTTGTTATCCGCACCAAGTGTATCGGTCTAAAAGTCTTCTGACGTTTAGACCTTTTTTTATATTGATAAGGAATTATATTGATTTTAGATTTGCTTTGTAGTATAATACAACATAATACAAATAGTAAATTGACGTTGTAAAGCGTGATATAATTGAGAAATGCAAAAAGAGGTGTTTTTTTTATGAAAAGAAAAGTTTTGATTGCTGTTATGGCTATCGTTTGCGTCATAAGTTGCGCGTTAGGGCTTGCCGCATGTAACTTCGGCAACGGCGACGACGGCGGCAACGGTGGCTACAAAGAGAAATGCGCCGTATATCATTTCAACGGCGGTTACTCGGGATACAATTCCGAAGATACGAGAGACTATAGATGCTATCTGCCCGATACGGAAGATTTTACTCCATTGATAGCCAAAAGGGACACGTGGGTGTTTGAAAATTGGTATTTCGACGAGGCGTTGACCGAAGTATATTCCGACGAGCGGTTTGCGGAACTGCGCGCGCAGAAGGATGAGATAGATCTCTACGCAAAATGGGTCGACGAAATCACCGTGACCAAAGACAATTTTACCGAATATTTCTTGGTTTCGTCACGTTGGAACGGCGGAGCCATGGCAGGTAGCGGAGGAAATGCGGGAATTTACTATTCCATTTCGCCAAAAATGACGTTTGACCCCGCAAACAGCGCAGAGAGTTTCGAGGTAGAAGTGACTCCCGTTCTTACCAATAATAACGTCGTTGTTTGGAGTAGTGAGACGTCTGTCGTAACGCTCACTTCCGAAGACGACTATTCTTGCAGTTATTTAAGAAAAATCAACTCGTCTGCCGTAGGCATACAATTCAATATCGCAGGGAGAACGCTAGAATACAAACTATTGACAGAGTCATTCAAAATGAAACTGGTGCACAAAGTTCCCATTGAAATTACGTTGGATTTGGATGGCGATACCGACGTGCTTAACGCAACCGGAAGTGAAAAACTTCTTAAAGATTCCTTGCCGGAGCCGGAAAAGAGCGGCTATGAATTTAAGGGTTGGTATACGGACGCGGATTACAAAACGGAATACACTGATTGGGTCGTTAACCGTCCGCGCACACTGTATGCAAAATTCGTAAAAAAAGTCGTCTTGACTTATCATATGAACGGCGCGGAAGCAAAGGAATCCAAAAGTTATCTTGCCGGCGATTATATTTATCTCGGTAGTGACATCCCCGAACGTGACGGCTACAAATTCTTTGGATACTACACGACGGAGAATTTCGAAGACGGAACGAAGTTTACTTCGGGCTATGTGGGAGAGGATGATATCGACCTCTATGCCCGTTGGGAAGTACTCCGCACGATCACGTTTGTAACGAACGGCGGGGAAGAAAAAGAGCCAATAAAGGTTGCGGATACCGAAATCCCCAATCTCGGAAATACTCCGTTTAAGAATTATTCGGCTAAATTCGGCGGTTGGTATACGGACGCAGAGTTTACGCAGGAGTTTGACGAGAAGGCGCCCGTAAGCAAAGACGTGACTTTGTATGCGCTCTGGGTAGAGGAGAGAAGTCTTTATTTGAGCATTGAAGAATTGCAAGAGTACATTGATATTCAACTCGTTCCAGACAGAACGGACGGTGTTTTGAAGCTCACCTTGACGATTTCGGTTAAAGAAAAATACCGTAAATACGGATTATCATTTATGGCTAGTTGGAGCGTGGATCTTGAGGACGACAACGGTAATAGTTGCGGTAACGGAACGTTTGGTTCGGCAAGCAGTATGTCGCTTTCCGCGCCCAACGGCAAATTAACTGCAACGGGCGTATATACCGCAAGTAAGGGAACTGCAAACAACAATGCAACCGTCTTTAATCTGAAAGTAGGAAGCATTTGGGGATACGTAAATATTCCCGAAGGCGGTTTTGCAGAGGACGCAAATTGATTTTTAACAAATTATCATTAGTTAGAAATTAGATAAACTAGTTAAGTTATATATGATAAATTTTGTCATATATACTTATCAAAAAAGAGATTTCGTAGTAAACACACATTAAGGCAGTCTTGAGGTATCAAGGCTGCCGTTTATGTGGGATAACGGCGACAGTCCAAACTGTGACGCTAGATGCTCGCTATGCCGTCGCTACGCTCCTTACAAGTCTAGTTATCCGCACCAAGTGTATCGGTCTAAAAGTCTTCTGACTTTCAGACCAATTTTTGCTTTTAAGTAATTTGTCACAAATGTTAAATGTTCTTATATAAAGTTTGTTTGTCATACGCTTGATTTTTCGAATATTTTTTTGCTATAATTTAGAAGAAAATTATGCAGAGGTTTATTATGGCAGTAAAAGTACCTACATTTGATCGTTTGATTAAGCCTTGCTTTAGGGCAATTAAAGCATTGGGCGGTTCTGCTTCTAATGAGGAAATCTATGATGAAGTCGTTAGGAAGTTGGCATTATCCGAAGCTGTATTGGAAGTACAACAATCTGGTCATATCGCAATGTCAAAAGTTGCATATAATTTAGCATGGGCGCGTACATATCTAAAAAAGTTCGGCGCTATTGTAAATACTGCGCGTTCAGTTTGGACAATTACTTCAGAATTTTCTGACGTAAATGATGTTGATGCTTACAAAGTTGTTGAATTCGTTAGAAATTTGGAAGCGCAGTCTGCAAATATAAAGGCTCAACATGAACAAAGCAAAAATGACAATGCTTTAGGTGTCAGCGAAGATGAGGAACCTGAAGAGATTTCTTCGTGGCGCGTTAGAATGTTGGAAATCTTGCAGAATATGAATCCTTATGGATTTGAGCGATTTGTTCAGTTGCTATTGCGGAATTGATAACGTAGAAGTGACAAAGAAATCGGGCGACGGCGGTATTGATGGGACAGGACAATATAAATTAAGTGGTATTTTCAGTTTTAAACTTGCTTTTCAATGTAAACGTTACAAAGGTAGTGTTGGAACTGGGGAGATAAGAGATTTTCGCGGTTCGCTGTCTACGGATATTGAGAAGGCAATTTTTGTAACGACGGGAAGTTTTAGTCCTGCTGCTAAAAGTGAAGCAAAGGCTCCGGGGAAAAAAACCATAGATTTGATGGATGGGGAAATGCTTATTGATAAAATAGCGGAGTTAAAATTGGGCGTTTCACCTAAAACGGTATATGAAATAGATGATAAGTTTTACGCACAATACAACGAAGCGTAATTATTGTTAAAAACCGCTAAAATAAGTGTTGATGAAGATTTTATAAAATTAGATAAACAGATTTAATTTGGTTTGTAATACTATAGATTTTGTAATATACACCTATTAAGGCAGTCTTGAGATATCAAGACTGCCGTTTTTGTGGGAATTATGAGCACGTGTTTACGAAAAGAGTAGAAAGTATTGCCAAAAAAAGTTTTAGTTATTATAATGGTTGTAAATGAAGTCGAATGATGCAAAAGCAAGCGGTAGATAAATCTTTTTTAGGAAAAGAGTATGGAAGAAAAAAAGAATGAAGCGAAAAAAAATAAAATAATTATCTTCAGTTGTGGCGCGTGCTTTTTGCTTTTTGTGGCGATTTTAATACTTGTGATGGTGTCCGGAGCAATTAGGGATATTGAGATTTTTGAAAATGCAAACTTTGTGGAAGTTGAAGCTACAATAGTTGAGTATAGAGAGTATATTGTGGATTCTTATACTGATTATTCTACGTATTATGAGTATAAAAGTCCCAACGGCGGTATATATACCGGATGTTGGCAATCAAGAATAAAAACTGAAGAAGAGGCAAAAGCCCAAATAGGAATGAAAGTGCCCATATATATTGACGACGAATTGAAATTGCAGACGAAATCGCTAAAGGTCGATAAAACGGGTGTGATAGTCGGCGGAATTTTTGGTTCTATCTGTTTGCTAGTTTCTATAGGATTATTCTCGTATTTGGCGATTCCTCTTGCGCGTTGGTTGAAATGCCAAGCCAAGATTAGAGGAGTAGGCTATAAGGAAGACAATGATATAAACAGACCTAGAAATTATAGCTTTTTGCATAAAATGATAATGCTGTTTACGGTATTTGCGATAGCAGGTTGCATAGGAGCTTTGATCTCAAAAGAAAATGCCTATCAAAAGTATATAAATGCACAATTTGTTGAAGTCGCAGGCGAGATATACGATTATAAAGAATTTGAGAAAGATAACTCGCCTTATTTCGTAACGTATTACAAATACTTAGGCGTAGACGGGAAAGAGTATTCCGGCGCGTGGCAAAACGATATTTACTCCAAAGAAGACGCAGAAGCAGCCATAGGCAATCAAGTTCCTTTATTTTATGACGAAGAATTAGGCGTGTTTAAATCAATGAGGGATTTAGAACCTGTATCAAACCCCAATCATACGTTGAACATTATATTAGTTGTTGTATTCGTCGTTTTATTTGTAAATTCTTTGGCAAGATTTATTAGGTTCATAATACGCAACGAAAGATATAAAAAACAACAAGGATAATGCTTTATAAATATAATTATACTTAAATTTTACATTTAATATACTTTTGTAAATATTACATAAAATTTTAACAAAACAATCACAAAGGTCTTGATTTTGCTTATTAAAAAGATTAAAATTATTGTAAGTAAAAGAGCGGTTTGGACAAAAAACATTTGGCAACTGTTTTGTGAAGAGAAATATAAGAAATAGAGGTTTATCACATTATTTTTTTGTGAAAAATATAATACATAGGCTAGAGATAGAGGTGGAAGTATGTTGAAGTTGACAAATATCAAAAAAGACTACGTCTTGAACGGCGGAGATACAGTCCCTGCGCTCAAAGGCGTGGACTTGGAGTTCAGACCCAGCGAATTCGTGTCAATATTGGGACCGTCTGGCTGCGGAAAGACGACCATGCTCAACATTATCGGCGGTCTTGACAGATATACCGACGGCGATTTGTCTATCGACGGCATTTCCACAAAGCATTATTCCGACGTAGATTGGGACGCCTATAGAAATATCAGAATAGGTTTTATTTTCCAAAGCTATAATCTTATATCACACGTTGACATACTCACCAACGTTGAGATGGCGCTTTTGCTTGCGGGCGTAAGCAAGCAGGAGAGACGCCAACGCGCAATTAAGGCTCTCGAAGACGTGGGCTTGGGCGAACACATACATAAAAAGCCCAACCAGCTCTCCGGCGGTCAGATGCAGAGAGTGTCGATTGCCAGAGCTCTTATCAACAATCCAAGCATTATTCTTGCAGACGAACCTACCGGAGCGCTTGACTCCAACACCAGCGTGCAGATAATGGAGATACTCAAAGAGATATCTTACAACAAGCTCATTATCATGGTTACGCACAATCCCGAACTTGCAGAGCAATATTCCAACCGTATCGTCCGCTTGAAGGACGGACTCGTCGTCGACGATACAAATCCTTATTATTCGGAAAAAGAAAAAGCTCATGTAGAAAAGGAAGAGAACGTTGAGGAGAGTTTGACGACCGACGAGGCTACCGCGCAAGAACAGGAGCAAGCCGAGAAAAAACTCGACAGCGCGGTTGGGCAAGAAGGCGTCGCAGAGGAAGAGGGCGGCAAAAAGAAAAAGAAAGTCAAGATTGCAAAGATAGACTTTTCCAAACACAAAGCTAAAAAGCAACGTAAAAACTTGCTCAAAAAGACGTCGATGTCATTTGCGTCGGCAATCAAGTTGTCTTTCACCAACCTTATGACAAAAAAGGGCAGGACCTTTATGACGGCTTTCGCGGGATCGATCGGTATCATAGGCGTTGCGTTGGTACTTGCAATATCCAACGGCTTTTCGGCGTATATCAACAATATGCAAAAGACGATGCTGTCGGGCTATCCGATTGCCATTACATCTAGCGCAACGAGTATGGAAAGCATGATGGGCACTTATATGCAGATGCTCAATCCCGACAAAGAGAAATATCCCGTCGACGAAAAAGTATATTCGTACAACTTGTTAAGTTTGCTCGGTGATATGATTCACGAAAATGACTTGAGCGATGAGTATATGGCGTATTTCGACGAGAAAAGAGCAGTATGGGAAGAAAACGAGCTCGTCGACAGCGTGTATTACAACTATGGATACAGTTATACCGTATTCAACAAAAATAAAGACGACGTGGGCAAGATGATCGGCGCCAACTTCAAGACTGTCAACTGGCAGGAACTTGTCGGCGGTCAAAGCTATATCGAAAGCAGTTATGACGTCATAGGCGGTAGATATCCATCTTCGGCGACGGAACTCGTGCTTATTGTAGACAATACCAACTCCGTTATGTCGCTTTATCTCGAGGGTATGGGACTTGCAAGCAATGCGGTAGTCTCGGGAGACGTGTCCTTTGAAAGAATCTTGGGCAACGGTAACAGCAGAAAGCCCGTATCTTTCCTCATACCCAATTCAAAAGCTAAATACAAAGAAGCCGTAAATGAAAAGACGGGTAACAAGTATTACGTAGAAAGAAGTTACGACGAAATCGAGAAGATGTACAACGACGGTGACGCCAACGTATACAAAGCAGAGATCGTGGGCATCCTCCGTCCGAAAGAAGGCAAAGATTACACGCCTATTATGCCGGGTGTAGCGTATACGCAAGAGTTGACGAAACTCATGAGATCCGACGCAAAAGACAGCGACGTTGCCAAGTTGCAAAAAGAAGTGGAATACAATCCGCTTTCCGGCGATGAATACGATACGTCGAGTATTGATTTCTCGAATATGGATTTGAATAACATTATGAATATTATGAACGGCGCTTCTACCGCAATGACGAAGAAAGTCGTCTCGCAAATGATAGGCGTCAGCTCTACTCCGAGCGCAATAAATATTTACGCAAGCGACTTTGACAACAAGGATTTGATACTCAAAGACCTTGACGCTTGGAATAAGGCGAATGAAAGCAACACAAAGGCGCAAGTCAAGTATACGGACAGCGCGGCAATTATGATTACTATGATAAGTCAGATGATAAGAATTATCACGATTGCTCTCGTATGTTTCTCGTCTGTTTCGCTCGTCGTATCGTCAATAATGATAGGTATCATCACCTACGTGTCGGTCGTAGAGCGTACGAAAGAAATCGGTATACTGCGTTCGCTTGGCGCAAGAAAGAGAGACGTATCCAATATCTTCAACGCCGAGACCTTTATCATAGGATTGGCGGCAGGAGCGATAGGCGTGCTTGTGACGTACCTGTTGAGTATACCAATCAACTTGGTAATCAATCACTTACTCGATTCGATGGTTACCAATATCTGTATGTTGCATCCGTTGCACGCATTGTTGATGATTTGTCTGAGCGTCATTTTGACGTTGATTGCAGGTATCGTTCCGTCAAGAGCGGCGGCAAAGAAAGATCCGGTAATTGCTTTGCGTACAGATTGATGAAAAGGGAGGAGGCGTGAGTTTGCACGGCAACAACGCTTCCTCTACGTCTTCAAACTCACTTGAAATACGGCAAGTATTACTGCATTCGTTTTCATCGTATAGAAAACGTTCTTACTCGTGAAATTCTCACACCACTCCCTTTTCATCAATCGGGAGTGGTTTTATATTCTAGCGGAACTGCCAATTATTTAAACTTTTTCACTCTTCAGAATTTCTTTCTCGACAACGAGAGGGAAGTTTTTTTCTGCCAAAAGGAGGTGTGTAATATAACGATATAAAAAACAAATAATTTATACTAAGGAGGAAAAATGAAATATAAAGAATGGCTTGATATTTGGATAGAAAATACCGTGCGACCCACGGCAAAATCCAAAACGTATCAAAGATACAAAGAGATAGTGAGACTGCATCTCATACCAAAGTTGGGAGAATATCAACTCGAAGAATTGTCCCCGCTGGTATTGCAAAAATTCGTGACGCAATTGTTAAATGACGGGAATTCAAAATCGGGCGATGGGTTATCGGCAAACACCGTCAATACGGTAATTACCGTTGCACAAAGTTCATTGAAGTCGGCGTACGAATTTGGTCAGTTGAAAGAATTTTCGGCGAATAGAGTAAGGCGCCCGAAAGTTCAAGAAAAACAAATAAGCTGTTTTTCTCTTGCGCATCAACGCAAAATCGAGCAAGCAATCGAAAATGGGAAAAGAGATAAAATGTTTGGCGTGATACTGTGCCTTTATACGGGGTTGAGAATAGGCGAACTCCTTGCGCTGGAGTGGGATGACATAGATTTTGACAAAGGGTTGTTGAGCGTGTCGAAAAGCTGTCATTACGGCAAGAGTGACGACGGCAAATTTCGACGGCAGACAGGGCCGCCAAAGACGCTCACTTCATGCAGGATTATTCCTTTGCCCAAGCAAATACTCATCAGACTCAAGGCATTGAAGAGGCGAAGCAAAAGCGTATTCGTCGTAGCCAACGGGGCAAACGCAATTGCCGTGCGCTCCTATCAGCGAAGTTTTGAATTGCTTCTCAAAAGACTTGGCATACCGCGTCAGGGATTTCACGCATTGCGACATACCTTTGCTACCCGCGCGCTGGAATGCGGAATGGATATCAAGACGCTTTCGGAGATAATGGGGCATAAAAATTCAAGTGTTACGCTTAATAGATACGCTCATTCTCTGATAGACCACAAGAAAGAGATGATGAATAAAGTGGGTAAATTGTTGCAATAAAAAACGTTCGCCGAATAGTATAATAGGCGTATATTTATAATTGAATTATATAATAAAATGGCAGTTAAAGCAAGCATTTATAAATAAAATTGACGGAAATTACTTGAAAAAGTACATAGCAAACACAGTGGGCGTATACGACTGATTAGAAGTGTACGCCTATTATACTATTCGGCGTACGTTCTTTAATTGAAAACGTACGTTAAATAGCAAATACAAAATGGCGTTGGGAGGTAAAAATGAAGAAAAAAAGATTGGTATGCTTTCTTGCAGTAATGGCGCTGTCGGTATTCTGCCTATCGCTTTTTGCCGCTTGCGGTTTATTCGGCGGCGACGATGACAAAAACGATACGCCCAAAGAGTACACGATACAGTACACTGACGAAGCAGGCTTGCATACGCTCACGGTTACGGAGAATACGTTGTATTCTCTTGAGACAATACCAGAGAAGAGCGGATATAAATTCCTTGGTTTGTTTGACGCGCAAGAGGGCGGTAATCAATACGTATTGGCAAACGGCACTGCCGTCAACGTATTTACGGACGGCAAAAATATAGTGTTGTATCCACAATTTAAGGCTAATGAATATACCGTAATACTCGATTATCAAGATGCGCAAGTCACAGGAGAGCGTCAATTCTCCGTCGAGTACGCGTCGTCTTTGCCCGCTTTGCCCAAAGACTTGACGGTAGCGCATAAAAAATTCGTAGGATGGTATACGGCTCAAAATTGCCAAGGCACGAAAGTTGCGGACCAATACGGCTTAATACCCGTCGTATCTACGTTCAACGAAGACAACTTTGATTTGAGTCAAGATATTATATATCTCTATGCAGGTTTTGAAGTTGAGAAGTATAGCGTAACTTGTTATTTTGGAAGCGGTATTGACAGTGAAGAGATGCAAGTGGAATATAATACTCCCGTAAGTCAAGTCGTACCCGACACGAGAGTAGACGGCAAAGCGCCTATCGTGTGGTCGCAGACTCAAGGCGGAGAGCCGTTTACGGGAAAAATCACGTCCGATACTACGCTTTACGCATTGGAGTACGCTCCCGTAATTGAACTTGACGTCAACGGCGGAGACAAGATAATTCCCGTAGTAGCTCGCGCAGGCACGAGTATTACGCTACCTACGCCGACAAAAGATTTGGCAAAGTTCTTGCGTTGGGAAGATTCGCAAGGCAAAGAATACAATGCGACTACTATGCCGTCTAATAGCGTTTCACTCAAAGCGGTATGGCAAGGCAAGTTGGTATTCGACGAAAACGGCGGAACTGCGGTAGACGATATTTCCGTTGCAGCGGGCAACAAAATAACTTTGCCTGCGCCTGAACGCGAAGGATTTATCTTTGCGGGATGGTATACGACAGATAAAGAACAGTATACTGCTACTAATATGCCTTCGGTAGGCGTTGCATTGAAGGCAGGTTGGTATAAAACAAAGATTAAGACCATTGGAAATGCGAGCAAAGAGGGTTACACCGGCGCAATAGACCCAAATAAAGAAAATAAGCAAGATACGGAATGGAGAAATGAATTTGACCTCTCGGATATTTTACCGGCTTCCGGCGGTAATATCCACGTTAAACTAACCTATAAAGTTAGATTACAAAAAGGTGAAGGCGGCATAATCGTTTTTGGGGATTATTTCTACGATACAGCCATTATAGGAGACAGTTACGTATTAGGCTCAGGTACTGCCCAAGTTAGTACTACGGCGGAAAGAGAGATTACTTTTGAAGCAAATTTAGCAATGAAGAGCAATACGCTTTACGCTGCTCATTATGCTAAAAATATAGGAACAAAGTGGGATAGAGTATATTTTAAGAGAGTTTCTCTTGAAATTACTTATCCCGATACCTCAAAACTTTATTTATAAAATTTAATCATATCTCTATGTGATTTAGCAAGGTTCCGTTTGCCGATAAGGTAAGCGGAACTTTGTTTTAGTAAGTATAAAATGACGCGTAATCAGTTGCCATTTGAAGTTGCTTTATATATAATAGAGGTGAATAAAAGTCCGGAAGGTACGTTATGAAAGAGATTAAATCATACGAATTGAGAGGAAAATATTTGAAATTCTTTGAGGGGAAGGGACACAGGG
>CAMWSW010000011.1 GCA_947176975.1 uncultured Clostridia bacterium
ATGAATCAGTTCCCTCCTCCTGTCCGTTGGACTTGAGATACAAATCGTGGAAAAAGTTGCCGATATCGCCAAGACTTGGCTGCGACAGCCACCATTTGAAAATCTTCGTTTGGTCTTTCCTAAATCCGTCGGCTACGGGATAGACTTCGATATTGTCAAAATAAGTCTCGTCATATCTAATAAGGTCGTACGTAAAGCCGATGACGTATATATATCCGCAGTATTTCAAAAATGCGTCTCCGCTGTTTAGCAAAACGTACGCCCCGACGATATTTGCCTCATATTCTCTCATCACGCCCTTGCTATGCGCAAACTCATGCGCTATAGTGTGCGCCCTGTCGACGATGGGCATGTCTTTGTTGTACCCCGGCTCGCACGTTGGCAAAAAAGTCATGCCGGCTATTCTGTTGAGCGTCATAATACCGCTGGATATAACAGGCTTGGCTTTGGGGGTATAATCGTAATAAAAATCGTCGATAAGTACCTCGTCAACGGCCTTGCGGATTTTTTCGTCGAGTTGTTTATCCGTGTAAGGACATACTACACTGCCGTCGTCGTTATATTGCCCTATTTGAGCGTATGTGTCGTTCAAATCGTCAATAAGCGTGACGAAAGACTTTAAAGCAATATCCTTGCTTATCTCACCTTGATAGGTATCTATCGGAGCTTGATTTCGGTTGTAGGCAAAGCCCGCCGAAAAAGTATACAAATTGGCAATGCCAAAGCATATCAACAAAAGTCCGAGCATTACTCTTCGCGACGCAACCTTTTTATTCTTGCAAAATAGTATTATCGACGTTACGATACAAGCGATTGCAAAGAGTATTGCCACAACGACTAAAACTTCAAAAATATTGACGGAAGTCACAGAGTAAAACCGCCCCGCTACGGATTGATATGCGCTCACGAAACGTCGACAGATGAATTCGCATTCGTCTTCGTCGGTACGCAAAATAAGCAAAGTGAGAAATAACGCAACGAATACGGCAAGGACTATTAGCATTGCCAACGTGACTAGTGTAATCTTGCGACATTTTGCGCGCTCTCGTGCCATTACTTCACTCCCAATAATATTGATATATAATTATATTCTTATATATTATCTAAATTATATCATTGGAACTTAATTTCGTCAATAGATGAGATATGGCGGCGTATCTCCATAATAGTTCGTCAAATACTCTGCCTTGCGCATAATAAATATAATTTCAGCGAGCGTCTTATATATGTCGCGATTTTCAAGTTGACATGAACCAAAGTCATTTACCACATAATTTGTACAATAGTCTGTACCTATCTCAATATACGAGCCGTCGACAAAAATACACTTAAATTCAGTATCTCCGCCAACTACAGCGTGATCATAGCCGTATATATCATCATTGAATACGGCTTGTTGTTGAAAGTCTATCCAATACCCCAACACTTGAGAGATGACTCCGTCATCCTCTGCGCTTTGGTCTTTCTTTATGGAATAAGTCTCGGGCGGACATCCAAACGTCAAAACAACTTCCGCTACGTTGGAGAGAGAAAAATCGCAAGATTGAAGATACTCGTTGCACAATTGAGAACTCGACCTAGGGTCTTTACACCCGGGACCGCATGCCGTAACAAATACTGTGACCAACATTACCATAAATACAGCTACAACTGTTTTTATCTTTTTATTTTTCATATTTTGACCTGCCTATATCGTTTTCATTAGTTACTACACCGCAGAAACAAATTTGTATCGCGTATTCCTTATTATTTAAATTATTTTATCAGTATGCAACGCCTTTGTAACTAACAAAACTATGTAAGCATAAAATGTATTGGCTGAAAAGCCAAACTTCAATACCAAGGAGAAATAATATGTTCTGTAACTCATGGTGCAATAATAACAGCACAAACTTCAACAACAATTCTTGCGGCTGCGGTAATAATCGCAGCGGTTGCGGCTGCAATAGATGCGGCTCAAATAACGGCTGCGGTTGTAATAATAACAAC
Organism: uncultured Clostridia bacterium; assembly: GCA_947176975.1. Lineage (GTDB taxonomy): Bacteria > Bacillota > Clostridia > Christensenellales > UBA3700 > RACS-045. Next base: position 1,990 of record CAMWSW010000011.1, read on the forward strand.
GGCTGTGGCTGTAACAACGGTTGCGGCTGCAATGGACAACGCAGCAACGGAGGTTGCGGTTGGTATACCTGCCCCTGCTCCGGCAACAACAATTTTTTTTGGCTTCCGTCGACAGTGAATAACCAAGTACCGCCGACTACGCCAACTGTAAATCTTGGTTACTTTACCAATCCAAGCGCCCCGGCAGTTGCGTCTGGCGCAACGATTCCCCTTACTTTGACAAGGCAAATAGGAACGCAGATTACTTCAAGCGGCAGCGGCGCGCTTTTGCCGACGGGAACGTATGAGGTAAGTTATTCCTTGAGCGGTACTCCTGCGACTACTCCCGATCCTGCACCCGAGACGGTCAGCGTCGGTGTAAGACTCAACGGCGTGAACCTTCCTATCTTCACGCAGTCTGCAAGCGCGACTTCGACGACCGCGCCGTACAATATATCCTCGCACGGCATTATCGACGTCACCTCGCCGAATAGCATCCTCACCCTTGCCAACTTGGGCGATGAATCACAAAACTTCACCGACGTCAACCTCGTCGTAAGAAAAATATAACAAAAAAACCCGAGATAGGATTTATCCAATCTCGGGTCTCTTTTGATTAGCTGAAATTATTTCTTAACTATACGAGCTTCTCCTCCGCCTATAAGTCTATATGACTCGTTCAAGACAGGATACTCGTTGAATAATTCTTGCAATTTATTTAGGAATTTCTTATTGGGTTTTTGATTTACTTTTTTCAAATCCATTCCCAAAACAGATAACGATACTTCTTTCTCACCGTTTTCAAAGCGATTCTTCAAAATCGCTAACGTAGCGTTGAGGAAGTCGTTTTTAACTCTGTCAACTATGACTTCTTCGTTCGGCTTTTCCACCTCTTGGACAATCTCATTTGTCAAAACTACAGCTTCGTCATAAGCTATCGGAGCCCTATTCCCTTGTTGAGTATAGAATAAATAAGCTTTCTTATGAAAATCTTCTCTAATGGCTTTTGCCAAAGGAATATAATCCTTGTCGTCAGCTACGATGATGAATGCGTCTATTTCTGGACATTCATAGAGCTTTTTCATTGCAAATACCGACAATTCAATATCCGACGTATTCGGGTCAGCTCCATTCTTCTTTTTCTCAATTTCGGGAACAAAATGCAATTTCATTCCGTTTTCATAGTATCCACTCACCCAATTTGGTCTTTTGAGAAAATTTGCAAAACAATGTGTTTCATAAATCTCTCCATACTTCTTGGCTTTTTGGATGATTTGGTTCGTACAGTTTCCGCTTAGATTATCTCCATCTATTAAAATGATTACTTTTGTCATAAAATATTCTCCTAAAATTTAATTTTTGATATTCTACAACGGAATTACTAATTTTAATTTGCAAAACGGTAAAGTTTTTATTTCTTTAACACTTTCATACTTAAATAGAATTTGTCAATACATAAACTCCTATTTCAAGATACAAAACATGATAAATTTAATCATTTTATTTCGACATTAGACACTCATAAGATGAATTTGTTCATTATTGTGACTGTCTATACCGTATATCTCGTCCTAATTGCTACACATACGACTCACTCCATTGGAATGACTTACGTCTTTTTGTTCAAAGCATTGAAGATTATACCTTAAACATCAAAGCCGTTATATTTGTTTACGCGACTTACATTCCCTCCTTCTCCTCAGTCTGCATAAAGCAAATTTGCAATTTGAAAAATTTTCTTCCCGCTGTATAATAGCATTCTGTAGAATAACAGCCGATAAAAAATTTTTCAGCTATTTCGATTATAATAAAAATGGCAAATTTTGTCAAGGGATTGGATAAAACAGAAATAAAATTTTTAACAAAAAAGGTATACGTATTTTTAGCGCATACCTTTTTTATATCACTTTGTCTCAAATGTTTATTATAACATTATCTTATTCGACAAAAAGAGAGATTTGAAAATATTATAGCAAAATACACAATACTCCGCCCTTGCCTTCGTTGACGATACGGGTCACCGTCTTACGGAGCTTACCGCGTACCTCTTCGGGCATTGCCATAAGCTTGTTGTTGAGTCCTTCCTTGGCAATGACGTTGAGGCTCTTGCCAAACATATTGGTATTCCAAATGCCCTGACCGTCTTCGCCGAACTCTTCAAGCCACGACTTGAGATTCTCTTCGTTTTGCATTTCGGTATTGAGTACGGGATTGACTTCCGTCTCTACGTCTACGCGCATAATGTGCATTGCGGGAGCCGAAGCTTTGAGCTTGATGCCGTATTTAGAACCGCGTCTGACGATTTGCGGGCTTTGAAGCTGCATATCCTCAAGCGTCGGCGTAACTACTCCGTAGCCATAGTTGTCTACGTCGGCAAGAGCTTGCTTAATCTTCTCATATTGATTTCTTGCCTGTGCAAATTCTTTGATATATGACACGAGCTGACACTCGTCGGCTATTTCCATACCGCACTGATCAGAGAGTACGCGATAGAAAAGTTGAGATTGGGGTGTGACGGTAAGAGCGCAAGTTCCCTTACCAAAGTCTACTTTGACGCTAGTCTCGTTCTGGAGATACTCGTCGTCGATGAATATATCTGTCAGTCTCTTGTAATCTCCCATGACTTGCATGTCTTTTGCTATTTCACATACCTTGTCGATAATATGCGATATTACGTGGCTTTCTCTCGGCAAAGCCTGCATCCATCCCGGCATATTGACGTCCACCATACGAAGCGGGAATTGCAAAAGTACGCTCTCCAAAAGCTCCGTCATATCCCCTGCGCTCATCTCTTGAATATTCTTGAGCATTACGGGTATGCCGTACTCGTCTGCAAGCTCATCTCTCAATCTAATTGAATCGGAATCTTGCGGATGCTTGGAATTGAGCAACAATACAAAAGGTTTGTCAAGCTCTTTCATCTCTCTGACTACTCTCTTCTCGGCAGTCAAATAGCCCTCTCTAGGCAGGTCAAGAATGGAGCCGTCCGTGGAAATAAGCACGCCGATAGTAGAATGGTCGGTGATTACCTTGCTCGTTCCGTACTCTGCAGCCTGCGCGAAAGGCATTTGCTCATCGCTCCAAGGCGTGTTGACAAGCCTCATGGTATCTCCCTCTTCAAAACCTTGCGCGCCTTCAAAAGGATAACCCACGCAATCCACGAGACGGAGTTTTGCATTGCATCCCGGAGCAAGCTCCACGTCTACTCCGCCGTCGGGTACGAACTTGGGCTGTGTCGTCATTATGGTTTTGCCGTCGGCAGATTGTGGCAACTCATCTACGATACGTTGCTTATGATAATCGTCTTGCAAATTTGGCAAGACCATAGTCTGCATAAATTTTGTAATAAAAGTTGACTTACCGCTTCTTACCGGTCCGACAACACCAATATAAATATTTCCTTCCGTGCGTGTTGCAATATCCTGATAAAGGTCGAATTTTTCCATAAACTCCTCCAATTTTTAGTTCGTTAAAATATATTAGCGGTAAATGGAAAATATTCGATATATTGAAAATTTGTTATAAATTTAATGAATTTTTATTTTTAATTCAGCGACACTCCTTGCAATAAATCCAAATACTTTGAAAGCATCTCATCATATTCGGTATAAATGCTACCCTCTTGCATAAGATTGTCGGCAATGTCTTTGCACTCTTCGATAAGTCTTTTGTTGATAAATACGCCAATCTTACCGCTGCCGCCACTTTGGTTGACGCCCAAGAAGTCGCCGTATCCTCTCATGTCCGCGTCTATCTCGGCAATCTTGAGTCCGTCGCGGTTGTTTTGAAGAGCATTGAGACGCTCGTTTTCTTCCTGCTTGGAAGTATGCAAGAAACAGTACGACTTGATATTGGGATTTCTGCCCACTCTTCCGCGCAGTTGATGAAGCGCAGCCAAACCGAATCTGTCGCTGTTGAGGACCGCCATTACGCTTGCGCGCTGACTGTCTATGCCAACCTCTATGACAGACGTCGCAATAAGCGCGTCGATATCACCCGCGTAAAATCTCGACATAATATCGCTCTTTTCCTTGTCTTTCATGCTGCCGTAGACGAGTCCGACGTTGATATCTGCAAGTTCTTTTTTGACAAGTTGTTTATAGAGCATCTTTGCCGAAAATACTTCAAGTCCCTCGCTGTCTTCCACAAGCGGACAGACGATGTAAGCTTGCTCGCCGTAAGATACTCTTTCTATTATAAATTTATACAGTCCTTTGAGTTTGTCGTCGCCCATAACGAAAGTGGATATATTATCGCCCGTACCCTCTCTGGGTTGAAGTACAGACATATCCAAGTCTCCGTATATCGAAAGCGCCAAAGCTCTTGGAATGGGCGTTGCGCTCATTACTAAAGTATCTACGCCGATTGCCTTGTCTTCAAGTTTGCTCTTTTGTCTTACGCCGAATCGATGTAATTCGTCTATGACTATAAGCCCGAGATTGTCAAACTTGACTTTGTCGTTGAGTACGGCGTGCGTACCGACTATTAGGTCAAGTTCTCCCTTGCCAAGCGCAGTGATGATCGCCTTTTTGTCCGCCGCAGTGGTGGACGACGTGAGCAAAGCCACTCTCAACTTGTCTCCAAAGAGCGACAGCGAAGTCTTATAATGCTGACGGGCAAGAATTTCCGTAGGCGCCATAATTGCCGATTGCCTTCCGCATTTCTTGGCAAATAAGCAAGTGAGCAAGGCAATTACCGTCTTACCCGAGCCTACGTCGCCCATCAACATTCTGTTGGTATGCCTCTCTCCCCTCAAGTCGTCGATGATTTCCTCTATAGCTTTGTTCTGCGACGGCGTCAACTTGTAAGGCAAGTCGGCAATATCCTGTCTGATATCTTCAAGACTGCATAGATATGGGTGAGGCTTTTTATTTGCTGAATTGTTCTTGATAATTCTATACGCGATAATTTGATATACCAACTCTTCTATGGCGATGCGCTTGCGGGCTGACTTCGTAATCTCCATATCAATGGGATCGTGTACTATTCTGAAAGCCTTGTCAAGCGTCATTTCGCAGTACTCGTCAAGACGGCTGGCAATATGAGTAGAGTCAAGACAAGCTTTGACAATATTGCGAAAGGTCTGTTGTCCTACGGCATCCTTGAGCGGATAAATGGGAACTATGCCCTGCAAGCGCTTATTCTCTTCGGCTTTTTCAAAACTTGGATTAGACATTTCGATTTTTTTGCCGTTGAGCCTTGCCTTGCCCCAAAACAAAAATTCTCCGCTCTGCTTCAAGAGCGACACAACGAAAGGTGAATTAAACCAGGTCAATTTGATCTTCTTACCTTGAGTATTAAGCGTGGCGGTGCAAAACGATAAGCCCCTCTTTGCCCTTATAAGTCCGCTTACGGAAGTCAAAAAGCCTTTGAGCAAGACGTAATCTCCGCTCTCTATGCTCTCCAAATCCGTCTCTTTGGTCATATCCCAATAGAATTTGGGATAAAAATAAATGGCGTCACGAGGAGTGATTATTCCAAGTTTGTTGAGTTTTTCCGCAGTCTTTGCGCCTACTCCTTTTACGTCGGTAAGTTCCATATGCCCTTCCAATAATACTATATAATTATATACTTATTATTAACTATGATAAAATCAACTATATAGTTGTAGATAAATATATTGATATGATAAGTATATTAGAAAGGCAAAAAATAGTCAAGCGGAGTGCTATATAAACAAATTGAACATTGTTCAAACATTGTAAATTTTATAATATGCTACTTATATGGGATATTATGAGTAATGAAATTTGCCTAGATAAAAAACAATCTGCAAGCATAGTTTAACGCTTGCAGATATTTGAACAACGTTCAGAAATATGTATTTTTAGTATATTTATATCATAATATATCTTATTTGAGCTGATATTATTCTACAGATATCAAGTAATAGTAATGAGGCTGTCCGCCGAAATAACTTACGATATCAAAGTCCTCATACTTTTGCTTGAGCTTTTCGACAAGTTTGTCAGCATCCTCTTTGCTTACGCCCTCGCCGTAATAAAGAGTGATAACTTCACTCCACTCGTCCACCAATTTGGCTATGACTGCCATTGTAGTCTCTTCGACGCTCTTTGAATCTGCAATAATCGTCTTGCCATCCAAGCCGATTATATCTCCTTCGGATATATCAAAGCCGTCAAGATTGGTATTACGCACTGCATTGGTGACTTCTCCGCACTTCAAATCAGCAAAAGCAGAAGTCATTTCACTGACGTTGACTTCTATGCTTTGATTTATGTCAAATGCAAACGCAGCTCTGATTCCTTGGGCAATTTCCGTAGTCGGGATGACTTCAACGTGCTTTTGAGTGAGTTCTTTGACTTTTTCAGCCGCCATAATGATGTTTTTATTATTAGGGAGAATAATCACGTTGTCAGAATTGACTTTTTCCACAGCCGTCAAGATATCTTCGACGCTTGGATTCATAGTCTGACCGCCCTCGATTACCTCGTCAATAGTCAATTCTTTGAATATATTGGCTATTCCTTCGCCTGCGCAAATAGAAATTACACCGATTGCCTTCTTTGTTTTTTCTCTTTCGGCTACCAACGCTCTGTGTTGTTCAAGCATATTTTCTATCTTAACCTTGTCTAATTCGCCAAGTTGCAGTGCGTTGTATAACGCACGGTTAGGCTGATTGGTGTGTACGTGAACTTTAATAAGATTTACGTCTCCTATTACGATTACACAATCGCCGATAGCCATAAGCTTGTCTCTCAACTTCTCAATATCTTCTTCCGTAACGTGCTTTTTGAGGTTGATTACGAAATATTCGGTGCAATATGCGTATTTGATATTGTCCAAATCGTGTTCATCACTGCCGAAAGCATCCAAAATAGGAGTCGGAACGACTGAATTTTCGCTATCTTCAATAACTTCGGGGATATCTACGCCAGCCAAAGCGTTGTAAAAACCTTGGAATACGCACAAAAGACCTCTACCGCCGGCATCTACTACGCCCGCTTGTTTCAAGACAGGCAACATATCCGGCGTCTTTTGAAGAATTTCTTCACCTTTCTTTATAAGCCCATCAAAAAAGTTGATAAAAGAAGCATTTTTATTAGCTATTGAAGGAGCGTTTTCTGCCATATATCTTATGACTGTCAACACCGTACCTTCTTTCGGCTTGGTAACTGCGTTGTACGCTACTTCCCTCGAATATCTCAATGCATTGGCAAAAGACTTTGTGGTAATGGACTTTTCGTCTGCCAAAACCACAGCCAAACCCTTTATAATCTGTGACAGTATAACTCCCGAGTTTCCTCTTGCGCCCTTAAGCGCTCCTCTTGAGTACGCTGTCAAAATTTCTCTTATATCGTCAGTCTCTACGGCTTTTACTTCTTTTACCGCAGAAGCCATCGTAAGCGACATATTCGTTCCCGTGTCGCCGTCGGGTACCGGAAAGACGTTGAGAGAGTCGACCATAGCCTTATTGGCTTTGAGGTATCTGTAACCTCCGTCAATCATCTCCAATATCTTGGCGCTATCTAAAACTTTCATTACATTCTCCGATTAAACTTTCACGCCCACTACGTTGACAATCACACTGTCAACTCTCATACCCGTGTACGTCTCGACGTTGTACTTGACAGTACTTTTGATCGAATCCGTAACGGCGTCAATATTTATTCCTTCTTTTAGGACAACGAAAAGTTCAATGTTAATCTTATTTTTTAAAGTGATAATCTTCACTCCCTTACCTGACGGGCATTTGTTGAAAAATTCACTAATGCTGTCACTCAACTTGCGTGACACGAGATCAACGACGCCGTAACAATCGGCTGCCGCAAAATGCGCCACCATGGATATAGCCTTATCAGTTATTATTATTCTTCCGTAATAATTTGATGTCTTAACTGCCATATATACTGTATTCTATCAAAAAACACATATCTTATGCAAGTGTTTTTATATATTTTAGTTAGGCAATTAGAGTATTATAAGCAAAAATACAAAAAATTATAAAAAATTTTGAAAATATGACGAGATTTTCTTGCAATTATTTTGCCGTAGTGGTATTATATCTAGGCAAGAATTGAATGGAGGTATTCATATTATGTCTAAAGTATGTGCTATCTGCGGTAAAGGTCAACAAAGTGGTAACAAAGTAAGCCACTCCAACCGTAAATATAGAAGAAGTTGGGGAGCTAACGTTCAAAAAGTTAAAGTCGTAAATGCAAACGGCTCGACTCAAAGTTTGTACGTATGCACCAGATGCTTGCGTAGCGGTGCTGTTGAGCGCGCTTAATCTAAAAGATTAAAAATTATTACACCCTGATTTATTCAGGGTGTTTTTCTTTTTTGTACCGATTATACTTTTCTTTTGAAGACTCTCAAGATTGCCTTAATAAATCTTGGTGGATTAATACAAATAATTCTCATAATTCCCTCCAATATTCTTTGTTGCAATATATGAGCGCAATAAAAATTGTGTTACTTTGATGCCGTCTTTAACTTAATTATAGCTTCTTTGGGACTCTTTGCTCCAAAGATAAAACTACCGCTGACGGCAATATTCAGCCCTCTTTCTTCCATTTCGGCTATATTATCCACGCTTACGCCGCCGTCAAACTCAATTTCAACGGCTCTGTCGCCTATCAACGCTTTAAGTTCGCTGATTTTTTGCATAGTCTCGGGAATAAACTTTTGCGCGGAAAATCCCGGGTAAACGCCCATAAGCATAACGAGATCTACCATATCGATGTATTTACTTATGGTATTTACCTCAATATTGGGATTGAGTACCAAACCCACCTTTTTGCCGTGTCTGTGCACGGTATCTATTATTGCCTCGACGCTTTCGCTTGCCTCTGCGTGGAAGGTAATAATATCTGCGCCTGCCTCCAAAAACTTGTCGATATACCTCTCGGGTTTAGTAATCATAAGGTGAACGTCCAAAGGAAGCGTAGTATGCTTTCGGATAGCCTTAATCATGGGCGGTCCAAACGTGAAATTGGGGCAGAAAATGCCGTCCATTACGTCGCAATGCACCCAATCTGCGCCCCAATCGGCAAGTTTTGACACAGCCGCTCCCATATTTGCAAAGTCCGCCGACAGTATCGACGGTGAAATCTTGACACTCATCTTATATTCTCCTTTGTTGACTTATTCATAATTTTTATCAAAATAGGTCGATTAAATGAGTAATTGAACAGCGTTCAAATATCATCAATCGTAACGCTTATTCCATCTCTTTTCCACGTATTCAAACAAGCGCGCGTATCTGTCGTATCTGCTTTGAGCAATCTTTCCGCACTCCACGGCCTTTTTTACTCCGCAAAGTTCTTCTTTGTAATGATTACAACATCTGAATTTGCATTCGTTTGCGTACTCGTCAAAATCCGTGTAATACGTCGACAGCCTTGACGGATCGAAAAGAGGTATCTCCAACTTGTTGAATCCGCAAGTATCAGCAATTTGCGTGCCGTCGTCCAACGTGATTATCTCGATATGACGGGTAGTATTCTTTCCGCGATCGCCTTTCTTGCTCAAATCACCCGTCTTTAGCTTATCTTCACCCAAAATACAGTTGATAAGCGAAGACTTTCCTACCGCAGACTGACCCGCAAGACAGATAAACTTGCCCTTTATCTTGTCCATAAGCAAATCAATGCCTTGATTGGTCTGCGTAGATATCACCAAAATGTCCGCAATGTCCTTATAATCGTTGGCTACGTCCTGCGCTACGGCGTCAGCGCCCCGCAAATCGGCTTTATTTATACATATAATCGGCTGAATACCATTCTCGGTAGCTCCTATTATCAATTTGTCGACGAGCATCATATCGGGCTTGGGGATTGGCGCAAGTACTATGACTATGCCGTCCATATTGCTGACGTAAGGTCTCACGAGTTGAGTACGCCTTGGGCGCACACTCTCGATAATGCCCTCTTTATCCAAAGCAATGTCGACGATGTCGCCAATAAACAACTCTCCGTTTTTCTTGAGCTTACCGCGCGGAAAACATTTCACTCTTTCGCCGTTTTCCAAAGCCACGGTATATACTCCGCCCACGCCTTTGATAATTTGTCCGCTTGTCTTGACTTTGATAATTGCCTCCTATGCGTATTTACGCAATTTTCTATATTATAGGTCGATTATTTATTGTTTTGAACAATGTTCAAAACTTCTTTCATCGCAATATATTCTCTGTAATTCATGCCGTACAACTGACTTTCTTTGTCTTGGATATTATCCAATATATTCTTAAGATCACTGCATACTATAGTAATA
>CAMWSW010000012.1 GCA_947176975.1 uncultured Clostridia bacterium
TCATAATTATCTGCTTAGCGCCTTCGTCTTTTTCGCTGTCGTAGGCTTTTACCAGCTCTGCTCTTCGCTTCTTCTCGCCCTCTTTTATTATTCTCGCCACGCAATCGTCAAAATACTTCAAAGCCGTTTCGTCGCTTATTTTGCTTCCCTCGTCGAGTATAGCTCTGACCTCGGGATTAACTTCTTCTTGAGACGTCAATTCTTCGAGAGTATTTTCTTGAGTAGCGCATTTTGAACGGTATAAATCGTATAAGGCTCTTTGATTTTTGTCCGTAAGATATTGAGATAAATCCTTGTCGCACTTCACGCCCTCAACTCCGCCGAAGAGTCCAAACAGGACGTAACGCACAGCCAAATCAAATGCCGACATACTTATCTTGGACGCCTCTTGCTTGATGAGAGTCGCCACGGCTTCGCTTACGTCCAACTGCCGTCTCAACGTGTCGCTGGGCAGTCCTGTGAGCTTTGCGACGTAACCTATATAGGCTTCTATCATAGCGGGATCGCCAAGCGGTTTGATTACCTTCATTGCCTCGACGGCATACTTGCCTTTCTCTTGAGGAGACGTCAAATCGTAGGACTTTGCAAGCGTAGTAAGTTTGTGCTCAAAAAGCGGTTTTGCCTCAATAAGCATTTTGAGATAACTGTCTCTGCCGTACTTGCGCACGTATTCGTCGGGATCGAGGTTGTCCGGCAGACTGACTACTCTCACGTCAAGTCCGTGATTGTAGAGTATGTCAAGTCCTCTCATCGTTGCGTTTTGTCCTGCGCTGTCGCCGTCGTAACATATCACAACTTTGTCTACGTATCGCTTGATAAGTTTTGCTTGGTCTTGCGTAAGCGACGTACCCATTGACGCAACGGCGTTCTTAACTCCGCTTTGGAAGAGCGATATTACGTCCATATATCCTTCGACAACTACGAGTTCTTTGACGGCGGTCTCCAACTTGAGACGCTTGATGGAATGTTGACCGAATATCTCTCTTGATTTGTTGAACAATACCGTGTCGCGGGTATTTTTGTATTTGGGCTTACTGTCGTCAAGCACTCTTCCGCCAAAAGCTACGACTTGCTTGATATTGTTGATTATCGGCACGATAAGCCTACCTGCCATTGTATCCACTACGCCGCCGCTTTGCGTGGCGTCTACGAGTCCCGCCTCTTGCATATTCTCTTTGGAATATCCCTTTGACACAAGGTATGCAACGAGTTGATTTCTTCCCAAAGAATATCCCATACCGAAGATAGTCGCAGTCTGCATCGAGATGCCTCTCTTGGCAAGATACTCCCGCGCAGGACGACCGGCGTCGGAACGTAGATTTTGATGAAAATAATTCGCCGTCTCTCTCATCATCTCAAAGAGCTTGTCCTTGTGCTTTTTGATTTCTGCGCTCTTGTCGTTGCGTGAAAAATCGGGAATCGGCACGTGATATTTGTCGGCAATGATCTTCACTGCGCCCATAAAATCGGTGTGCTCTACTTCTTGAACGAAAGATATGGCGTCTCCGCCCACTCCGCAACCGAAACAATGATAGGTTTGCCTTTGGTCGTTTAGACAAAACGACGGAGTCTTTTCGTGGTGAAAGGGACAACACGCCCACTTCCTACTGCCTTTTGTCTGCAAGGAAACATACGGAGATACTATCTCCGCTATATCGACTTTTGATTTAAGTTTTTCCAGCCATTCGGAAAAATTTTCTGCCATAATCCCTCGCTTTTCTTCCGTACAATAAGATTATACGCCAAATATTCAAAAAGTCCTATATCTAAAATAAAATAAATAAAACTCCCCTCTCGTTGAGCAAGAAGGGAGTTATGATAAAGCTAAATAAAATTAATAATAGTTTACTTTCCTGAAGCGCCGTAGTTGGACAATACCCTCGCCGACGGATCGTCCACGTCGCAACCTTTCCAAGACTTGTTTGGCATCCAGAAATCGACTATCATTTCCGCTTGCCCCGGATAGTACTTTTCAAAGATTTCTCTGTACATTAGACTTTCTTTTGTGAAAGGCATTGCGTGGTAGGCGTATTTTTGACGCTTTTGTTCAAACTCTTCGTCGGTATAAAGCGTAGCCGCATACTCTTTGATATAGTCCACCATTGAGTGACCTACCGCGTCGGAGAAAGCGGCTTTCTCTCTGTACAGTATGCTCTGCGGCAGATAATCTCCCTCAAAGGCTCTGCGCAAAAGATACTTGCCTTTGCCGTATGTGTTGAGTTTTTTTGCGGGGTCAATTGCCATAACGTACTTGACGAAATCAAGGTCGCCGAATGGCACGCGCGCCTCGAGTGAGTTTGCCGATATACATCTGTCTGCGCGCAACACGTCGTACATATAAAGTTCGCTGATTCTCTTGACGGCTTCCTTTTGGAATTCCTCGGCGGACGGCGCAAAGTCGGTATATTTATATCCAAAAAGTTCGTCGCTTATCTCGCCCGTCATAAGCACTCTTACATCTGTGCATTCGTGTATTGCCTTACATATCAAATACATACCTATACTTGCACGAACTGTGGTGATATCAAATGTCTCAAGTACTTGAATTACCTTGTCGACAGCTCCAAGCACGTCGTCTTTTGTGATGATGATTTCGCTGTGATCGCTTCCGATATAGTCGGCAACTTCCTTCGCATACTTGAGGTCTATCGCGTCTTCGCTCATACCTATTGCAAAGGTGCGTATGGGCTTTTTGAGCAACTTTTGCGATACCGAACATACCAGCGAACTATCCAGACCGCCCGAAAGCAAAAAGCCGAGTGGGGCGTCGGAATCAAGACGCTTTTCTATGCCTGCAACGAGCTTGTCGTGAATGTGCCTGCATATAGTATCTAAATCGTCTTTGATATACTCGTCGACTGACGTGGGGTCTGCATATCTGACGAACTTGCCGTCGGCGTAATAATGTCCCGGAGGAAACGGCATAACCTTATCGCACAAAGGCGTGAGGTTTTTTGCTTCGCTTGCAAATGCAATTTTGCCTGACTTGCTGTAGCCGTAGAACAACGGACGAATACCTATCGGGTCTCTGCCTGCAATCAGCGAATCTCTCTTGCTGTCGTAAATGACGAGCGCGAATTCGCTGTCCAGGCTCTTGAACATCTCAAGTCCCATTTCGCGATAGAGCGGCAAAATAATCTCGCAGTCACTGTCGGACTTGAAAGTATACTTTGACTTTAACTTCTCTTTGATTGGTCTAAAACAATAAATCTCGCCGTTGCAAACGAGGTAATCTTCGCCTAATGCAAAAGGTTGCATACCTTCCGATGTCAAGCCCATAATTGCAAGTCTGTGAAAACCTAAAATACTTGATTTTGTCTCGACGATTCTAGTATCGTCCGGACCTCTTGAAATTGTCGCGTCGAGAGCTTTCTTGAACTCCTCAATAGCAACGTCTTTGCCGTCATAACCCATAATTGAACACATAAGTGAACCTCCTAAAAAAATACAGCATTTATCCTTATTTTAGGACGAATGCTGTAATCCGCGGTGCCACCTAACTTATTGATACGGGTATATCAATCACTTTTACTTTCTGACAAAAGCTTTGGCTGTAACGGGCCTTCCCGTCTCCCCTACTTTCTTGCGATTTGGGTTTGCGCTCATGAGTGTTATTCATTGAAGGCTACGGTTGGGTTTTCACTATTCCCAAGTCACTGTGCGCAGTTGAATTCAATTACTTCTCTCAATCGTCGTTTTATACTTTGTACTTTGATTATATGCCCGCATTTTTCGATATGTCAATTATTTGAAAAAAGTTTTTTCAAATTTTTTTTGCGGTTGATTTTACTTCTTGTTTCTCAAAGCGCGTTGCTCTTTGAGCAAGTCTTGATATCTCTCGATTTGGTCTTCGCGCAAATCGATCATATTCTTCGCTACTTTGCAGGCCTGCGCGTCTGCTATGATGACCTCTGTCTCTTTGACCTTGACCTTAGTTCCATCGCTCGTTGCATCTCTCTTGATGTCTTTCAAATACTCATCTTCCATCTTGAAGAGCGCTACCGTCATATCTTTCTTTATCGTCAGCTTCAAAAGCGGATTTACCGTTGATTGCCCTATAGTGATTGCGTACGTAGCTTTCTTCTCTTTGGTATTCGGCTTGGAAAGCGCGTACTGTCTCAATCCGTCAAAGTACTTTTGTTGTTGCTTACTAAGTTGCGCGTAAGCCTCATCAAGAGTAAGTCTCGGAGCGACTTCTTTCTTTGGCTTGCTTGGCGCAACTACCTTGACTTCTTTCTCCACTACCTTTTCGACGATTTTTTCTACAGGAACTTCCTTGACTACTTCCTTCTCGACAATCTTCTCTACCTCTACGGGTACTTCGACTATCTTTTCAACTGGCACTTCGACGACTTTCTCCACTATCTTTTCGACAGGTACTGCTTTCTCGATTACCTGCACTTGCGGTTCGCCATTTTGATTTTCAGATAGTTCAAGTATCTTTTGCATAAGCTTATCTTGATTATCGAGAATTCTCTTAATGGTCTCGTCGTTTTGCCCGCTTTGCGTAATGACTTTAAGTATCGCCTCGTCGCTTATACTTGAAGCGGCAACTTCTCTCTCGACAACTCGCTCTGCAGGTTGCTCGGCAAGTCTTTCCATCAACTTCTCGTTTTGCTCAATGAGTTTGTTGACGAGTTCATCATTGGAAGAAGCTTGCTGTGGCAAAAGCTGTTGCATACCGGGCAGCATTGCCGTCATTGTCTCAGATACTATTCCGCGTATCTCGTCTGCACCCAACGCAGGTTGCGCATATGCATATCCTTGCGGCATACCTTGTCCCATATTTCCGCCTTGTCCGCCCATCATACTCATGAACATCATTTGCATATTCTCGTCGCGCTTTCTTGCCTCTTCTTCTCTCTTTCTCTCTTCGGTATCGGCTTTGTTATGCTCGTACTCATCCTTGGCGTCGTCAAGTTCTTCTGCGGCTTTGTTTCGCATATTCTTTTCGATTATCATAAAGGCTAGCGCAAGTACCGCTACGCCCATCATTATGCACGCAAGCGCAGTCCAGGTCGTAAACGTCATCCCCCACAAACTTGCTCCTGCTACCACGTAAACTTCAGTACCGTACTTCTTTTCTTTCGTCTTCTTTATCTTCTTGCGCTCGTTAGCATACCCTATACCCTTACCCATAAATATTAGGATAAATATTATACTTATAGCGGTAACTATAGGTTGCCAATACTTCTGCAAGAACTGGATAAATTTGTCACTGTCTGCGTTGCCGTCGTCACCGGGCACATTGCCGCTACCATTTCCGTCGGGATTGGTCGGATCTTGGTCTTGAGGCAAAT
Source organism: uncultured Clostridia bacterium (assembly GCA_947176975.1). Lineage (GTDB taxonomy): Bacteria > Bacillota > Clostridia > Christensenellales > UBA3700 > RACS-045. Next base: position 5,301 of record CAMWSW010000012.1, read on the forward strand.
CGGGATCTACTTGCGGATATGCTGGATTGCTTGGCGAATTAGGATCGTATAGCGTATCGTTTTCATTGATACTAAACTCATGCCAATCAGTCTCTATCGTATCGTCGACAAAGATAAAGTGATTGAGTTGATTATCTTTTATCCTTGCTCTTATCTTATACGTCACGCCGACTTTGAGGTCTTTGTATTCAATCAAGTTCTCTCCGCCGTCTATTATCTCGTATTCTACGCCGTTGATTTGTCCGTATGTCAACTTGAGCACAGGCGGTTTTGCATTGTCGTTCCAATCCGTAGATATCTTTGCCTTGACTATCTCATAGTCAAATTCATAATCGCCCTCTATTTCATATTTGTCTATGTACGTATTCTTAAGGCTTACCTCTACTCTGTACTGTCCCACTTCGCTTGGAGCCGCGCTCAACTTAGTATATCCGTCGTAATACGTCAAGTCAAACGCTGTAGCAGGCAACGCGCCGTTTGCTACGACTACCTTTGCGTGTCTTGGATTGGTATTGTATTCCACTTGAGTTTTCTCAAGAGATACGCTGACCTTCGTCAACTCCTTGCCTACTCTGAATACCTTGGATTGCGAATTTGGATTATCCAATTGATAATTCTGCGTATCTTGCAATATAGGTTTTGCTATATAGAATTTTGCTTCGCTCTCCGACCAGACGATATCACTTTTCTTCAACGGATTGTTAGCATCCAATATATTACCCATTGAGTCAGTCTCGTAATACTCATACTCAACTATTCCGCCGTCGGCTTTTGGGTCTCTTAATACCGGTATACCAAAAGCGTGATTGTTGCTGTCCGTCGCCGTAGTGTTCTTCCAACTCGACGACTGTATCGTTGCCTTGACTATGTTCCAAGGTTTGCTCCACTCAAAGCCATCATTTGGGTCAACGTAACTATCCTTATCGCTTTCGTCAGGCAATACGTAATTACCTTCGTATCCGCTTGCCAACGTGAACGTAACCGAAGCCGATCCGCTCGTGCCTACCGTCGTACCCGTATTGTTGGAGTAATGCGGAACAAGTCCCTCCGGCAAAGTCTTGGGATCAAGTATAGCTTCACTGCCGTTGACTTTATCGTACGGCAACTGCCCGTCATACTGCCACTTAACTTTGGATAGGTCGTAGATTACCTTTTCTATCTTCCAATTAAGCGAATAATCTTGATAAGTATTATCGGGTTTCTTTATCCTTACGGTAGCAACGTAATCCCCTGCGTCAGTTGCGCTTGCATTCTTATATCCATTTATAAATCCGTCTACATCGTACGTCGTATCAACGCTGTATCCGTTGGGTACGCTTACCGTAAACTTATATTCCTTGCCCGTGTACTTCAACGTCTCTTCTTCAAAATCTATAGGGTCAAGGTTATCCAAATCATTTGGCAAAGAAGTCTTGATTACGCCGTTGACGCGCAACTGCCAGAATATTGTCTTGCTTACGTCAATTTTTCTTTCGACGTTGAACGTAACGTCATTGACGTCAACTTTATAGTTGACATAGTCTAACGTAGTATCCGCATTTTTTGTTTCTACTTGCAATTTCCATTTTGCGGGAAAGCTCAAATCAGACAACTTTAACTTGAGCGTAAAGTAAGAGGTGTCGCTCGTAAATTTAAAGTTCTCATATACCAATTTCTTTGACGTACTGCCTTGGCGAACAACGTAAAAGTCCAGCAAAACAGGTTCTTCCGCCCTAGGTCTAATTGGAGCTTGAACGTTTATTTCAACGTCTTCTCCAAATACGCAATCCACCGTAGGATTTGATAAAATCTGCAATTGCAATGGCAACGGATTGACTTTAAACTCTACCCTTATACTGTTTTTGGTCGTGCTGCCGTTGGGATATCTCCATTGTGTATTTACGGTATCGGTAAGCCTTAACTCTAATTGGTAAGTTCCCGCATTGAGCGCGCTTACCTCATTTGCTTGGCTATCCCAATCATATTTACCAACATTATCCGTAGGCACGTGCGCAGTAAAGTCCCCTGCATATTCATCGTCATAATCAAGCGAATAAGTGACCTTCTGCGTGCCTATGTATTCCTGCCAATCTTTAGGGAAGAACGTCGGCACAGGAACGTTGAACTCTGTCGACCTAAACGTCATAACCAGCGTCTCGTCATCCTTAATCGTATAGTTTGGATTGGTGCCAATCTCCGCCGTAGCTTTGTAATCGCCTATTATCCTAGGCTTTAGGTAAGAATCGTAATCAGGCGTACTTGAATTAGCATTTTCATAATGCGTCTTGATTATGTCTCCTATATTCGGCAAATCCACCGCAAATACGTCAGCTGGCTTTGCTGTGGCTTTGTATATTGCGCTGTCGTCTGTGTCCCATTTTAAACCTATAGGCTTTGGGTCTATTGTCAAAGTCATACTCTTGACTCCGCGACTCTTATCTGACCATTGCAAATTTGTATCTATAAGATTAAACTGAACAGTGTATGTATCTTTGTCTACTGCATTAGTCGGTATGGTAACAGTCATTTTGGTAGGGTCTTCAAATATAGAAGGCTCATACCAATCCTCTTGAGTGAAATCGGTGAGAGTGATCGTCCTGCCTTTGTATTCAACAGTTGCATTCTCCGGTACAGTAAGTCCCGACGTAGTGTAACTGCCCGTGATACTCTCGGCAAATTCTCCGCCTCTAAGGCTGTCTGCAAATAACACCGTAATGACGTAATCGTTTACGTCGACTCCGCTAGGCAATGCCGCCGTAGCTACGCCGTCACTGTTAAACGATGTAGTCGCTTGATATTCTACTTCGCCACTACCCGATTTGTCTGCAAGCAAAATCACAGCGTCTCCGCTCTGTCCCGCTTTCTTTACAGTGACTTTTCCTTTTGCGGCATATACTTTAGGAGCGTCCGTCGAGCTACTATCGTAAGTCGTGTAATTGTTTGTCTTCAAATATACTTTATACGCAGGTTTTCCGTCCATAGATGCAATGGAATTTACGTCATCAAACGAAGCTCCGTTTGTTCCAACTGCCGCTGCGGTAGCGTAAACTACGTTTGACGGAGAAAAATTAAATGCAGGTCGAACTCCAATAGGAAAACTCACATAATCATTACTAATATAACCGGCAAGATTCACATTAAGCCCAGTCGTGTAACTGGCCGAAAAGCGGCCGGCAGGACGAAGCCAATAACTGCTCGTAGATTTTAGATAATTAGAAGTTACCGAAGTGCCGACGTCTGTATGATTTGGATAGCCTGCCGAACTTGACGTCCATCCCGCATTCGCTTTCTTTGCATAAGTAACTCCGTTATCGCCAAATCCGTACTTAGTGTCGTTGACATCATAATAGTCAAGTAAGAATAGATAGTCTGCCGTATTCTCAATTACACTCGTGCCACTTACACTAGCGTAAGTAGCGGCAGCATCGCTCAAGTTGGATGAGGAATATTGTCCACTCCCTGTTCCGGTTATATTCGTAGTATGTATTTGAGGCGCAGCGCCGGAACCTGTATAACCATAAAGTTTAGTTTCCACACTTGCTTGCTTAACGTTTTTTCTCTCATCATCATTAAAAATTTTACCTAAGTAAGAATTACCTGATGATACCTGCTGATTGAGAAGAGGCGTCGGCACAGTGTCGGATATATTGCTTAAGTAAGTACCGCCGTTGAGCGCCGCCCTAATTTTACTTGTACCCCAATACGCGTAGGTCGGCTTTTCATGAGATTCATTATACTTTTCGTTTCCTATCGACGAGTCCACCCATAAAAGCCAAGTATCTCCACTACTGTCGTATTTGTTAGCGCTGCTAGATAATACTCTCCACTTTATTACCTTGCCCGAATTATCTCCGTAATAGATGTACTCCTTTTGCTTGCCTTCAATTTCATTGGAAAAATTATCTTGCGTTCCTCCACCTTCATCCAGGTTAAGTACTGAAGCTACGTGACTACTAGGAGTTGTTGTATCTGCTTGCGCAATCTCCTCTACTCTTATATTACCTATAATTGATATTGCAAAACTAAATACGACAAGCATTGTAAGCAATACGCTTGTTACGTATATCAGTCTTGACTTTCGTTTACTAAAATTCATTGTTGACCCCTCTCTTGTCAAGCATGCTTTCCTTCCAAAAAAAGTATACTTTTACTGACCCAAAGGTATTGCAATTTTTTTACGCGTGAAGTATAATGTAATCGTAAAAATACGCCTTTTCACAGGCAGTCAGTAAAAGTATACTTTTTTTGGAATTGAAATAAATTTGTATTAAATTAGAAGTTTAATTGAATAAAAAACGCCAACCGAAAAATTTCGATTGGCAGTTTGGAGATTTTTAATCAGTTACTTTGAGATTAGCATTCGCGTCCAAATCAATATCGCTTGCCCTTGCTCCCGTCTTAATCATATTGTAAGCTTGGGAGGCAATCATTGCGCCGTTGTCGGTGCAAAGCACTAGAGGCGGATAATATACTTTGATATTATGTTCTTTCGCGCGCTGTTGCATCTTGGCTCTCAACACGCCGTTGGCGCCTACTCCGCCTGCTATTACGACGGTGTCAACTCCCATATCTAGAGCGCAACGTATCGTATTGCCTACCATAATATCCGTGACTTTCTCTTGGAAAGAACACGCAAGGTCAGCCCTATTGAGCTGCTCTCCTTTTTGCTCGCATTTGTGCGCATAGTTGATGACTGCCGTCTTGATACCGCTGTAAGAAAAATCGTAGGTATCTTTGTCCTTATAAGGCGTAGGCAAATCAATAGTTGGTTTGCCATCTTTTGCAAGTTTCTCTATTTGCGGACCGCCGGGGTACGGCAAGCCGAGTACTCTTGCCACTTTGTCGAAAGCTTCGCCGCACGCGTCGTCATGCGTAGCTCCCTTGATTTCTATCTCCGTCAATGACTTGACGTAGGCAATCGTCGTATGTCCGCCGCTTGCAATCAAGCAAAGATACGGCGGTTCTAGGTCGGGTTTTGCAAGGTAGTTGGCGGATATATGTCCTTTGATATGATTGACGCCAATGAGAGGTTTGTCAGTCGCGTAAGCCAAAGCCTTTGCGTAAGACACGCCCACTATAAGCGCGCCCAATAATCCTGCGCCGTAGGTCACGGCAATGCAGTCGACGTCGTCTAAAGTCATTTGAGCTTTGTTCAAAGCCTCTTTGACGGTATTGTTGATTGCAAGGGTATGATTTCTCGACGCTATCTCGGGCACGACCCCGCCGTAACGCTTGTGAATATCTATCTGCGACGCAATGATATTGGACAGCAACTGCCGTCCCTTGGTGATTGCAACTGCCGTCTCGTCGCAAGAACTCTCTATCGCCAATATGACGATATCGTCGCGACAACGCATTGCGTCTAATTTTTCATTTGTTTTATCAATGTATTTCATTTATCGTTTAATTACTCTTCTTGAGATAATCAAATATGAAAGCTTCAATATCGCCGTCCATAACTGCCGATATATTGCCCGTCTCACAACCCGTGCGGTGATCTTTGACCATTGTATAAGGACAGAATACGTAACTGCGTATCTGACTGCCCCATTCGATTTTCTTTATATCGCCTTTGAGTTCAAGTTCTTTTTCCTGCATTTCGCGCTCTTGTCTTTCAATAAGTTTTGACATAAGCATACCCATTGCTTGCTCTCTGTTTTGAATTTGGCTTCTCTCGTTTTGACATTGAACTATAATACCCGTGGGCAAGTGCGTGATGCGGATCGCGCTTTCAGTCTTGTTGACGTGCTGACCGCCCGCGCCGCCGCTTCGATAGGTGTCAATCTTGAGGTCTTCGGAATTGATTTTGATTTCGTCTTTATTCTCTATCTCGGGCATTACTTCGAGTGACGCAAATGACGTGTGACGTCTTGCATTGGAATCAAATGGCGATATGCGCACAAGTCTGTGCACGCCCTTTTCCGACTTGAGGTATCCGTAAGCATTCTCACCCACTACCTTGAAAGTCACGCTCTTTATGCCCGCTTCATCGCCCGCAAGTTTGTCCATTTCAATGACCTTGTAGCCCACTCTCTCGGCATATCTTGTATACATTCTGTAGAGCATACTCACCCAATCTTGCGCTTCCGTACCGCCTGCGCCTGCGTGCAAAGTGAGTATTGCATTGTTGGAATCATACTTGCCTTTGAGAAGAGTCTCCAATCTCAAAGCCTCGACGTTTTGCGAAAAACTGCCAAGTTCGTCGACAACTTCTTGCATTTCCTCTTCGCCCGCCACGCCCTCGGTGAGCTCGATAAGCACAGCCAAATCTTCGCCTTGCGCAAAAAGCTTGTCGTAATGCTTGAGCTTGCTCTCAATCTTGGACAACTCTCTGTTGACTTTTTGGGCATTGTCCATATCTTCCCAAAAACCGTCTTTCGCTTGCTCGGCTTTGAGCTCTTCAGCCTTTTGGACAAGCGCGTCGTAAGCCATAGCCTCTCGCACTTCCGCAAGCGACTTATTTATTTTGTCCAAATCCCATTTTGCTTGTTCTATAGTTATCATTGTTTATCCTAATAAATTGGACTTTGTTTTGCTCAAGGTGAACGTAAACTACCAAGAACTGTGTCTATTATATATATAATTATGGATATAAGTCAAGCAATTTAAAATTAGGATAATGTGCTATAGGACTTTAGGAAAATGAATTACATATTTGACAATCCATAGAGGAAAATAATAAAATTATGAATCTAAAAAGAATCAATATATCTTGGATATACTAAGATTCACAGATATTCAAAAAATAATATTTCAATAACACTGATGCATCATGCAGAAGAGTAT
>CAMWSW010000013.1 GCA_947176975.1 uncultured Clostridia bacterium
ATATATAACTACTCACGATATGCTAAAACTAACGCAATAGTAAGGAGCTACCAAATGAAGTCTTTTGCCACTATCCAAGCAAAATATCCCGCGTACAGCACGAGCATAGTCACACCGCCTGCGCGCTTGAGTTTTTTGTCCTTGGTGAGCAGTATGCATAGGAACAGCACCGCAGCGGCAACTATTGCCATGATATTGTCTATCATAAAGCCCGTAATCCAATTGGTATCATACGCAATGACAGATATGAGCGACGACGTACCGAGTACGAACAAGATATTGAATATATTGCTGCCGACTATATTGCCGATAGCCAAGTCGGCTTCACCCTTTCTTGCCGCTGTCAATGAAGTGACGAGCTCGGGCAAAGACGTACCGAATGCAACTATCGTCAAACCTATAAGGCTCTCCGACATACCAAATCCGGACGCAATTGTCGTTGCTCCGTTGACAACGGCTTGCGAGCCGAGTATTACGAGCGCAATGCCAACGGCAAGCTTGCCAAGCATCTTTGCAATCTGCACGCTCTTCTTTTGCGGCTTTTCGTCCTCTTGCCCGTTTTCTTTTTCACTTTCTTGCAAATCGGGGACAGCATTCTTATCCTTTCTGGAAAGCATAATCAGATAAACGAAAAATACAATAAATAGCAGCCACATAATCAAGCCGTCAATCCAGCCTAGCTGCTTGCCTATAACGCCCATAATCATAAGCGCGGAAGATATGACGACCACAAAAGGTATCTCAATATACAGTGTGTTTTTCTGCACGGCAAGAGGCGTAAACAACGCGCACAATCCAAGAATAAGGAATATATTCATTATATTGGAGCCGAGTATATTGCCTATTGCAAGTCCTGCGCTGCCCTTGACCGCCGACGTGATACTTATCGCCGCCTCGGGCGCGCTTGTGCCGAAAGCAACAATCGTCAAACCTATTACGATTTGAGGTATGCCAAACTTCCTTGCAATCATAGACGCTCCGTCGACAAACCAATCCGCGCCTTTAATCAACATAACAAAACCTACAATCAATAATGACGCCTGCGCCGCAACGCCCCAAAAATCAATGTTCGCGCCAAGCAACAACCCCAAATTCATAATGCCTCCGAATATTTCGTATCATATTTATTATATTGCGTAAGCAAAAATAATTATCTTTATTTTTTTGCACGTTTAACAAATAATTTGTAATTTTTACCATTTTCTTGTAAAATCTACACGATATAATCATTGGTAAAGCCACCTGCGAAAACAAAAAAGGACGTGAATGACCCACGCCCTTTGATTTTAACTGTTGAGACCCTTCGACTACGCTCAGGGTGACATAAATGCTATTTAAAATACTTCTCGTACAAGCCCTTGAAACCGCAACCGTGCCTAGCTTCGTCCTTAGCCATTTCGTGAACGGTGTCGTGAACGTCGTCGTAGCCAAGCTTCTTTGCAAGTTTAGCAAGCTCAAGCTTACCTGCGCAAGCGCCGTTTTCTGCTTCCATACGCATCTTGACGTTCTTAGCCGTGCTGTTCGTCAAAACGTCGCCGAGAAGTTCTGCAAACTTGGAAGCGTGTTCTGCCTCTTCAAAAGCGTATCTCTTGAAAGCCTCCGCAACGTCGGGATACCCCTCTCTGTCAGCCTGTCTGGACATTGCAAGGTACATACCTACTTCTGCGCATTCGCCGTTGAAGTTGTCTACCAAACCTTTGATTACTTCTTTGTCGTAGCCCTTTGCGCTGCCAACAACGTGCTCGCAAGCCCAAGTCAATTCGTCTTTTGCCTCGTTGAAAGTCTTTGCTCCGCAAACGGGACACTTATCGGGAGCGCTGTCTCCCTCGTGAACGTAACCGCAAACTGTGCATACGTATTTTGCCATAAATAATTACCTCCATAGTAAATAAATCAAATTTATTTTTGCAAAGTTATCGTAACATTTATGACAAGTTTTGTCAAGAAGTTTTTATTTCTTTTCTTTTTTTGCCGACGGGCATACCCCGCATCCCGAACAACTTCCGCAGTCGCAACCGCAACCGCATTTGCCGCGCTTCTTTGCCCATATCTTGTATGCTATATATCCTCCGAAGCCGCCGACTAATATTACGGCAACAACGATGCCTACGACGATTTCCGTCATACCTACACAAAGTAAACTAAGCATTTTTTCCAATCTCCTTTATTGCAAATCGCTTTTTGTTGATAAAATGCGCGGCTACAATAATTCCCGCTAACACTGCCACAAAGATAAACACCGTCCACCAATACGTGCCGACAAGATATATCATCATTGATACGACGTAAGAAGTGAGTATCCAGAAGACTATCGCCAAGGCAGTGCGTTTTGCAGAGCCGAGTTCGCCCGACGCCGCGCCGACCGCAGCCATACACGGCACTGTCAGCAAGTTGAACGCCATAAAGGCCACGACGCCCGCAGTAGTCACTCCGCTCAATGAGACGAAGTCTTCAACACTGCCTGCAAGCACTTCTATTGACGATACGACTTCTTCTTTTGCAATAAGTCCCGTGACAGCCGCAACTATATACTTCCAATCACCAAAACCGCACGGCTTGAAGAGCCATTCAAACCAACCTCCGACGGTTGCAAGAATACTTGCCTCTTCGCCCACCATTTGGAATTTGAAATTGAAGTTGAGCAAATACCATATTATGATAGTCGACGCCGCAATGACGGTACCTGCGCGGAATACGAAATGTTTGAGCTTTTGCCAGATATGTATCGTCACACTTTTGAATTGCGGAGTGTGGTACGTCGGCAATTCCATGATAAATGGAGTTACGCCCTTTTGTCCGCTGATCTTCTTGAGTATCAACGCGGCGACCATAGCGACTAATATACCGATGACGTACATACCAAATACTGTCAATTCGCTGTTCCAACCCACCGTCGTCGCCAATACTGCGGCAAAGGCGTACCATATCGGGCTCTTTGCTCCGCAGGAGAAGAAGGGGGCAAGCATTATCGTCGAGCGTCTCTCCTTGTCGTTTTCGATTGTACGCGTAGCCATAATTCCCGGCACGGCGCAACCAAAGCACATAAGAAGCGGCATAAAGGATTTACCCGACAAGCCTATTCTTCTGAACGCTCTGTCCATTATGAAAGCTACTCTTGCCATATATCCCGTATCTTCGAGTATCGTCAAGAATAAGAAGAGCAACATTATCTGCGGTATAAACGACAGCACGCCGAACACACCCGACAAAATACCGTCGCAAATGACGCCGTACGCCCAATCGGGAGCGTCTTTTAGCAACTGCGGAATCCATCCGCCTTCTTCGGCAACCTCTTGCATTGGCTCTCCGTTATCATCAAGCACGACTTCGCCGTTGTCGTCAACAACGTCTTCGACTTCTCTTGCGCCGTTGACAAGTTCGCCGAGTTCTTCTACCAAACCTTGCAAGAATACGCCGGGCGACTTGATTGAATTAGCGCCCGAAATATTCCCCTCTTCGTCTTCTTCGTATTCGGTATCAACGAAAAGTGAAGAAAAGGTATCGACGTCTTTGAACGCGCCGTCGGGAATAACCGCCGACATATAGAATAAGTTTTCGCTGAACGTGAGGTGGAATATTGCAAAGATAATCAACAAAAAGATTGGAATACCCCAAAATTTATGCGTGAGCACCTTATCTGCCTTGTCGCTCTTTGATACGGCGGGTTTTTCCTTTTCCGACGTAATGACATCGCTGAAATTGTCGTTGATATATTGATATCTTTGATCTGCGACGCAAGTCTCGAAATCACCCTTGTATTTCTGCGCAACGTCTTGATTCTTGTCTTTTATCTCTTTGATTTGAACTGAAAGCGATTGATACTTTTGCTCCATAAGTTTGTCGCCTTCGACGAGTTTGACACTGTCGAAAAGTCTGTGTTCACTCTCTTCCAAAAGCATTGATATCTCGTCGATACTCTCCTTGAGAATACCCGAGGAAATAAATGACACTGCGTCTCGCTCCGCGCCCTTTTGCGCCTTGACGGCTTGCATAAGTTCTTTAAGTCCCTTTTGCTTAAGAGCGGAAATAGCAACGACGGGTACGCCCAACTTATTTGACAATTCTTTGACGTCAACGCTTTCGCCGTTTGCTCTCAAGCAGTCCGCCATATTGAGCGCAACGACCATTGGCATACCTATCTCCAAAAGCTGTGTCGTGAGGTACAAATTACGCTGTAAATTCGTAGCGTCGATAATATTGAGAATTACGTCGGCGTCTCCGGAAAGTATGTAATCGCGGGATACGACTTCTTCGGGCGAATAGGGCGAAAGTGAATAAATACCCGGCAAGTCGACTATATCGACTGTGATATCGCTCTTCTTGTCCTTATATGTTCCCTCGAGTTTCTCTACCGTGACGCCCGTCCAGTTGCCCACGTGCGCAGTCGCGCCCGTCAGCGCATTAAATAGCGTGGTCTTACCGCAGTTGGGATTTCCCGCCAAAGCTACCTTAATATCACTTCGCTTGGTCTGTCGTGACTTCTTCATCTTGCGCCTCCACAATAATATGTTTTGCGACGTCCTTGTTCATCGCAACTCTGCAATCGCGTACCCTGACGATTATATCGCCGAAGTTGGATTGCAACACCATTACTTTGCTACCCACTATTACGCCTATATTCTGCAAGCGATTCTTTGTCTTCTCATCTGTGGTCACTTCAACTATCGTGACCTGCTTGCCTATTGGCGAAGATAATAATTGCATACAACCTCCAAAGTTATCTTTGACTAACTTTTGATTTATAAAAATACAGGACAAAAGTTATCCTACGCTAACATTATATTTATTCCGTCAACTCTTGTCAAGCGGTTTTGCAAAAAAATTTATATAATTTTTGAGATTTCTCCACTTCGCTTTGCTTCGGTCGAAATGACGGTGAACGTCACCTCAAGCGTAGTCGAGATGTCTCTTCAATAGAAGTATATTAGAAAAAATATAAGGATATAATTACAATATAAAATAATAAAGGAATTAAAAATCATTATGAAGAAAAAACTAAAAAAGCTCAACTCAAAATCCACCGTGGACAATCAAAAGTCGCTCTCAAGCAGTTATGACGTGAACGGAGCGTATACGGGTACTCCGGCTTACAACGCCCATAGCGCGCCTACGCAAGACGTAGACGATTTGTAAAACAAAGGCGGGAGTTATCCCGCCTTTGTGTTTTTATATTCCGCTTATAGCTGTTTTGCGCAACCGCAGAGATTGGTGCGATTTTCGTCCGTACAACGGTAACCGAGCGGTGAGCGTACTTGCCGTACGTGACCCCGAGGGCATCCAGTTGTTAGGGCGGAAGGCGTGCCAATATATGTAGTTGGTTACTTACTTGCGTTGCTTGCTCATAGAGCGCTGCTCTTTGAGCAAGTCAGCATACCTCTCTATTTGGTCTTCGCGTAGGTCAATCATATTCTTCGCCGCCTTGCAAGCTTGCGCGTCGGATATGATGACTTCAGTCTCCTTGACTTTTATCTTCGTACCGTCGCCCGTTGCGTCTCTTCTGATATCTTTCATATACTCGTCTTCCATTTTGAAGAGAGCTACTACGGTGTCTTTCTTTATCGTCAACTTCATCAACGGATTTGCAGTCGATTGTCCAAAGATGATGAAGTAAGTTGACTTTTTCTCTTTGCATTTGTCTTTCGTCAAGGCGTATTGTCTCAATCCGTCAAAGTACTTTTGTTGCTGTTTGGATAACTGAGCATACGCTTCGTCAAGAGTAAGTTTTGCCGGCGCTTCTTTCTTTGGCTTGGATGCGACTATCGGGGGTGCTTTTGGAATTGTCGCAGGAGTTTCTTTCTCAACCACTTTCTCCACGACTTTTTCTACGGGTACTTCCACAATCTTCTCGACAGGCACTTCCTTGATGACTTCTTTTTCGACTATCTTTTCCACTTCGACTGGTACTTCGACTTTGACTTCCTTCTCAACTATCTTCTCGACAATTTGCGGTTCTGCGTCTTGCTTTTTTGCCATCTCGTCAAGTCTTTGCATTATCAACTTTTGTCCTTCGATAAGATTCTTTATCGTCTCGTCGTTAGCATTGGCAACGGCAACTTCGCGGGCAATAACTTTCTCGACTGGTTGTTGCTCGGAGAGTCTTTGCATTATTGCATTTTGCCCATCTACAAGGCTTTTGATAATATCGTCATTATTGGACGGCGCGACGGTTGCCGCAACCATAGCGTTTGCATTTATTTGGTCTTGCAATCTTGCAATCGTATCGTTGAGCTTTTGGATAGCCTCGTCGTTGCCCGACGCAACTTGCGGAATCTGCTGAACGTTGCGTGACATTGCGTCGTCTATCATACCGCGGATTGCGCCCATATCTATTCCTGCGCTCTGTGCGCCACCGCCATTGCCTCCAAGCATACCCATAAGCATCATTTGCATTTGATCGTTGCGTTGTTTATTCTCTATCTCGGCTTTGTTGGCGTTGTACTCATCTCTTGCGTTTTCGAGATCTCTTTCAGCCTTTTTGCATCCGCTCTTTTCTATCATCATCAATACGAAGCTCAATAATCCAAGACCCATAAGCACGCAAGCAATTACCGTCCAAGTCGTCATCGGCAAGCCGAACAATCCCAACGCTCCGGCATAGTACGACGTATTATACTTATCCTTTATCGTCTTTCTTGCTTGCTTTTTCTTACTTGCATAACTAATAGCCTTGGTAGTAAATATAATTATCAATATAATGCTTACTGCGCTTGCGATTATCTGCCACCATTCTTTGAGTACTTCGCCTACTTTGCCGAAATCTACTGCTCCACCCTTATTTTCTTCGGGGTCTTTATTGTCACCTTGCGCGGATGGGTCGTAGGTCACTTGTTCAACGACTTCTTTATTTGCGTCTACGATATTGTAATTAGCATTGTCAATCTTTGCGATTACCTTTGCGTATTCCATACCGTCGGCAATCTCCGCCAAAGTGAGTTCAAATCCGTCTGCGTCAAGATACGTGTACGTAAACTCTATGTCGCTGTGTCCTCTCACCGTCAACGTAGGCAAGCCGTTTGCGTCTGTAGCCCATACCAAAGTATTTTGCGATACGGTTGCCTTATCTATCTTGACGGTATATGTATAACTATCCTTACTTCCGTCTTCCCAAGTGTAAGTATCACCGTCAAGGCTAACGGTAACAGTATATTCTCCCGCGTTAGTCATCTCGGCTACTTCCAACTTGACTCCCTTATCTGCAGGCTTTTTCAAATACTCTTCCACGGTATGAACGTTGCCGTCGAAAGTCACTTTCTTTTCTTCGTCAAACAATGGTTTTGACACCTTGATTGGTCCAGATCCCGGTCTGACTACGGATAATCCGTTCTTGCCGAATATAAGTATATCGTCTTCATATCCCTGCTTAGCGCAAAGTTCTTTGGTATACGCAACTCCGGGTTGCATAGTGGCAATCGTCACTTCTTTGCCGTCGCTGTCTTTGTACTTATACTCCACAAAAGGTTTTACCCAACTGTCCAAATCAACTTCTGCGTTGGTGTTGGTTCCTTGCCACTCCTTGACTTCTATTTCGTATTTCTTGACTTGAATATTGTACTCAAAGTCGGGCCATTCGATCCAAGTAACGTTGGTCTTTGACGAAGTTGTCTCTATTATCTCAAACTTGACCGCATAATCTCCAGCCTTGATTGCCTTATATTGTTTGTCCGTCAAGTGGTCGTAATTTGAGTCGTTCAAACCTGCATAAACAGCTCCGTCTTTGGTAATAGAAATCTTGATATACTGTTGCCAATCGGCGTCGGTAATTCCAAACATTTGCGCAAAGTCGTGTACTTCTCCGTCAAACGCGCTCCAACTGTTGTCAAATACAGGCTTAGTCAACTTCTTGGGCTCGACTTCCCAATTGAGTTTTGTAGGCAAACCGCTTGGCATTACCAAGTTTTCAAAATTGTTGCTGTCAAAGTTGTCAAGATAATATTCCGTAGCGTAACTACCCACTTCAGTCGTAGAGCCGTCGGTAGTACCCGTATAAGTATACTTGATAAAGCCCTTTAATTCGTCGGGTACGTTGATCAACTTGACGTTGTACTTGACCTCTCCGCCCGCTATTCTCGTATACGTCAACTTGTCGGTATACGCCGTCTCTGCGGAATCTACTCCTATCGAATATCCCCATACGATATTCGACGCGTCAATCTTAGCTTTATCTATGCTCCAAGCAAGCGAATCGGGAAATTTTGGCGCATTGTAATTATCGGTATCGTACGTGAAAGTAACTTGCGCGGTATATGCGCTCCCTGCATTAGTCTGCTCGTTTCCGCTCACCGCAATAGTAAGTCCGTTAATTGCGTCTTTGCCTTCAAGCGTCAACGTGTGCATTGTGGCATCGTAAGTCATAGGTTGGATTTCGTTGCCGCCTGCTTCAAGCCACTTGCTCTGCGTGAAATCATAAGTTGCATTTGTGACATTGCCGGCTTTATCGGTATGCGTATACGTCCACTTAAGTCCGCTTACGTCAAAGTCGGCTTTGATTATCTTAAAATCAAATTCTGCGCTGTCATTGTCAATATAGTTGAGGTCTCCGCCGTAATTCAGCTCTGCGGTGACTCTATAATTACCAACCGTAGTCGGTGCGTCTGTGGTATACGACGTGCTGCCGTCTTTGAAATATTTGAGCGTGATATTGGCTGGTATTATTCCGCCGTCTGTCTTGGTTATCTCTATCGTAGGCGCAATGGCTTGCCCAGTATACGCTATTTCCGCGTCGTCTATATTATTGCCGTTGTATTTGAGTATGAGCGTAACGACGTATTTATCTTTGCCTATCGTAAAGGTATACTCATTCGTGCCGTCTTTGAACTTATAGTTTCCTGCGTGCGCCGTCTTAAGCGTAGCTACCGCCTTAAACGTCATCTCTTTCGTAACGTTGGTTGGCAAGGTCGTAACGACGTTGTTGCTGCTGTCATAGTAGGTATAATCTACCATTGAATCTACGTCAAGAGCGCCTATACTTTTAAGTGTAGGCAATTTGTATACCGTACTGCTTCCGTTGTTATCGTCCTTCCAACTTACGTCCAAAGTGGCTTTCGTAATGCTCCAAGCAAAGTCAAAGTCAAAATTTCCTTGATAAGTGTCCGTCGCTCCCTTTGTCGGCACGTAGTAATTATCCGTATCGCTTACTTTGAAAGTTGCCGTAGTATTGTAAGACCCTACGGGCACTTTGCCGTTACCGCTATAAGTTACAGTCAAACCTTGCGGTAAACTTCCCGACAGTTCCATAGACTGCGCGCTGCTGTTGTATTCCTTAGTATTGCTCGTAGGCCAACTTAATCCCGACAAATCATACTTCGCCTTGTCTATCGAATAGTTCAAAGTATATTGCGAATTGTGAGTCTCGTAAGTATTGTCGTAATTGGTGACATACACGGTGACTGAATACGTACTTTTTGCATTGGTGACAGTTACGTCTCCGCTGTATCCGTTTATGCCTTTGGTGATATCTACCTTCGCGCCGTTGGTCCTCAATACGTTTGCGTCTACGCTGAATTGATACGCGCTGCCGCTGTATGTCAATTTGACGTTGCTCGTATCGGTAATCACCGTGGTATTATACATCCATACCAACTTGCTAGCGTCTATCGTCACAGAACTTCCCTTGACGGTAAACATCGCCGTCTTGGGCGCATCCAATGAATAGTTGTCGTTATCGTTGTTGCTACCGTACAACTCTACGCCTATCGTATAACTGCCTTGCGGTATATTATTTGGCATAGTGATAGTTCTCGTATTGCCGACTGTAACTTTATTTGCGTTGATTCCGTCGTGCTTTACCGACGGATTTTTGCTATCAATATAATAGATATACAAATCCGTGGTGTCGTCAGTATGCGAATCTTCCGTAATTGTGATAGTAGGCGTATCTCCTACGTTCCACTCCCAACTCGCCACAGAGCAAGTTATCGTTATACTCAAAGGTTTCTTGGTTATCTCATAGTCAAGCGGTACGGAGCCCGTACTGCCGTCAGGCCATTGAGTAGATGCGCCGTTGTCTGCAAGCGTTGCAATTACTTTATACTTTCCCGCTTTCTTTGCTATCAGCGTATTTGTATTGCGATCGTTATTCTTCCAAGACATACCGCTTGGCAAATCAAAAGCAATAGCCGAGTTATCTCCGCCAGTCAATGTAAAAGGAATATCTACGCCGGTGTATTCTAATTCATATTGTCCCGATATTGCAGGCAGAGCAACGTCCGTCTTGTTTATCTTGAATTTCTTGGTATAAGTATTGTCCAACTCATAGTTTTTGCAAGTATCTGTATTGATTATTTTTGCCGTAGCGGTATAGTTACCGACCGCAGTAGGTAAAGTATCTTGCGATCCGCTTATAGTTCCGCCCGAGTATGAAAAGCCTAACGACGGCGCTCTGGCTCCGGAATCTATGGAATATATATCGCCGGCATTTGCCAACACCACCGTGGGAAAACCGTTGGAATCTTCTCCAAGCGTAACTCCTATCTTTTTCTTGGTTATTTTGAAATCAAAATATCTTGTCTGCGCGTCTTCTCCTTTACTTGCGTCGGGCGTTCCTAAAAATTTATCATCCTGATTCTTTAACGTAACTTTGACCGAATAAGTACCCGCATCTATCATATCGTAAGTGTTGGTATTGGGATATTCTATTGTCATAAGTTTATCGTCGAACCACTTTAACTTGTTTGGATCTTTTATATCGTCCAACGACTGACGTTGCCCGTTATATGGATTTTCAACGTTTACGGGAGTAGGTAACGCAAAAGAATTTGCTACGGCATTTAAATTGAGATGAAATGCCGGACGAATTGGATAGTCTTTATCATAAGCATTCCATCCACCATATAGACCGTTTCCATATTGATTATACATAATATAAAACATATAACTTTCTGAAGAAGCAGAACGCGTCCAAGGATAAGTACTCTTTCTTTGATTAGCAGACGTCATCCACATTCCGTCTACGCCATTTACACCTAACTCCGTAATACTAGGCAACCATAGTTTGTCGTTTGCCCAATTTGCATACCCCGTCTTATTTACATAAGAACCTTGCGCTACCACGTCTCCGCCATAATCCAAAGCGTCGTTATTATTATTGTAGTTATATTTTGTCGTACTCAAATAAGAAGCGGTCTTTATGCAATCTTTTGCTTTTTGATCGTGTTGCCAAGGCATATTGTCGGGTACTTCTATATAATCGGCAATACTTCCCGAAACGCCTTGCTCTTTTGTCATAGTGAAGATTGCCCACTTATTGGTTGCGTCTTGATTTACAGAAGTAAGATCAGTTGCATTATATGTTGCGGCATATCCTCCGCCATTATTTAACGCCAACGCGCGCAATTTACTCGTACCATACATATTTGCAGGGAAATTGCCATCCTTATCGTCATTATAATCAACAAACGCTGCGGTATAATCACCAGTTGCATACCATAACGTGAGAATGGGATCATTTTGTTTGTTGAACGACAAATACGTTGCCGTCCACTTGTATCCGCCAATAGTTATTACGATATCTTTTGTGTTGTTTATCCCTCTGAATTCTTCTGCCGTAGTAACTTGCAACGTCTTTAAAGTGTCTCTATCGGGATTTGCCACTCCGCTTATTTGTCTTATTAGTTGCCAATATATCGTTTCGTTAAATGGATTACCGCTTCCGCTACTATTTACCAATTCTCCTATATCCGTCGACTGCGAACTTATATTACCTGCATCAAAAGCGTCGGCTTTTTGATTATTGCCAAATACTGCGACCATACAGCACGCTAACATCACCATCGCCAATATTGGCGCTATAACTATTTTTATTTTCTTTGTCTCTTTTATCTTATACATATTTCTCCTTATTCCAAAAAAGGTATACTTTTACTGACCCAAAGATATTGCAATTTTTTCA
>CAMWSW010000014.1 GCA_947176975.1 uncultured Clostridia bacterium
GAAATCGCGTCAAAGAGCAAAGACAAGGAGGATAAAGAGTGAGAGATATATCTTTTGGACAGTATTATCCCGTCAAATCCTTCGTTCACAATATCGACGCAAGAATAAAGATATTGGTGACTTTGCTTTATATGGTATCGGTATTCTTTATCGTGTCGTATACGACTTTCTTTTGCATGTTTGCGCTTTTGACGTTGATAATCGCAATATCTCGCGTACCCTTTAGAATTGTGTTCAAGAGTATCAACGGACTGCTGTTTTTGTTGATTTTCACGGCGATTATCAATATATTCTTCACGTCTGCGGGCAACGTGCTTTTGCCTATCAAGATAGGACAACTCGTCATCAATATTACAGATCAGGGTATCAATTTTGCGATCAAGATGGCTTTGAGATTTTCATTGCTCGTGTTGGGTTCTTCGATACTGACTTTTACTACGACACCGACGGAACTTACAGACGCTTTGGAAGTGCTTTTGAAGCCTTTGACGTATATCAAAATCCCAGTGCACGACTTGGCTATCATCATGTCGATAGCTTTGAGATTCATCCCGGGACTTATGGAAGAGACCGACAAGATCATGATGGCGCAAAAGGCGAGAGGCGCAAATCTTGACAGCGGCAACTTCTTCAAAAAAATCAAGGCAATGCTGCCTGTGCTCATACCGCTGTTTGTCAGCGCGTTCAGACGTGCGGACGAGCTTGCCGACGCATTGGACGCAAGGTGCTACAACGCGTCGAATAAGCGTACCAAAATGAAGGTATTTAAGTTGAAGATTACCGACGTCATATCGTTTTTGGTATTTGCTGCGCTTATAGTATTGATTTTCCTTGACAAGTATTACGTCGGCGCAATCGTTCCGTCTCCCGACCTCGGCGGTTTTGAAGTTCAAGGACTTGATATTTTCGTACACAGACTTATTTTGAAAATTACCGGTTGAGTATGGCAAGATATAAATTGACGGTGTGTTACGACGGGAGCTATTATTACGGTTTTCAAAGACAAAACAATTTGCCTACCGTTCAGCAAAAACTCGAAGAGGCGCTTTCTACACGATTCCAACAGCAAATTACGGTACACCCAAGCGGACGGACGGACGCAGGCGTACACGCCATTGCGCAAGTCGTACATTTTGACGTAGACCAAGAGATAAAGACCTCGAGTTTTGGTTACAGCATCAACACGCTTTTGCCCAAGGATATTGCAGTCACTTCATGCGAGAAAGTGGGAGAAGAATTCCACGCGCAGTTTGGCGCAAAACGCAAGACGTATCTATATAAAATTTGCCTTTGCAAAATTCACAGCCCCCTTAAGCGAAAGTATTTTCATATATGTTTTTACGACCTCGATATTGCCAAAATGCAAGACGCTTGCAAATATTTTGAGGGTACTCACGATTTCAGAGCTTTTATGCTTGCCAATGACGAAAAGGAAAATACCGTGCGTACTATCTATTCTTTGAGCGTAGAGAAGCATGACGACGAAGTGCATATCAGAGTAACGGGCAACGGCTTTTTGCACAATATGGTGCGAATTATCGCAGGTACGCTCGTAGACGTGGGAAGAGGCAGGATAACGCCCCAAGATATACCAAAAATCATTGATTCAAAAAAGCACGTGGGGACGGGGAAGACGCTTGACCCGCAAGGCTTGTACTTGGAGTCTGTAGAATATGTATAAAATTATGTTCGTATGTCACGGCAATATCTGCCGTTCGCCAATGGCGGAATTCGTATTCAAAGATATCGTCAAAAAACATGGAAGAGAAAAAGATTTTTTGATACGCTCGGCTGCGACGAGTAATGAGGAGATAGGTAATCCGGTGCATTACGGCACAGTGCGCAAACTGTCGCAATACGGCATAAGTTGCGCAGGAAAATACGCCGCGCGACTGACGAGAGAGGATTATAATAAATATGATTTATTTATAGGTATGGATAGTTATAATCTCGTCAATATGCTCAAAATTTTCGGCGGAGATCCCGACGGCAAAATCCATTCGATGCTCGAATACATCGGCTCTGACAGAGACGTCGCCGACCCTTGGTATACGGGAGACTTCGACAAGACCTACGACGATATTAAAGCAGGTTGTGAAGCGTTGTTTAAGAAATTGATTTAGAAACGTTAGGATACATTATGGTAAAGAAATTTTTTAGATTAAAAAGCGGGGATAAGAATTTCTGCAGACTTTATCTTCCATATAAGGGAGCAAAGAATATACCTGTAATAATTTATTGTCATGGATGGACAAAACCTATTTTAGGCGGTGGCAGAATTATAGCGGGAACACCTAAAAAAGTCAGAGACGAAGCAATTAAAAACGGTATGGCGTTTCTCTCTTTCGACCAATTTGGCGAATACCGTACTTGGGGCGATAACAGATACTTTACGCACGCAAGGTGGGGCGAAGGCGTAAACAATGTTTATGAATATATAATCAATTCGGGATTGTCGAAAGACGGTTTGATAGGTTGCTTCGGCATCAGTAGCGGAACAACCGCAGCTTTCAGAATGGAGCAGAAATATCAAAAGTTGGCGTTTATCGTTTCAGTTGCCACAGCTATTAGCAATAATATAATCAATCCCGGCGGTCCGAGACAGTTTTATCTAGATAATAAAGAGCATTTGGACAACGGTGGGCTTGTAAAGTATTGCTATAAAAAGATTTCAAAACTTTTCTTTGAAGACGACGATAAAAATCTTTGTATAGAGCATATGGAAAAAGTCAAATGTCCGACCTTCTTTTTGCAAGGCAGTAAAGATAACGACAGGCGAAAGCAAGACGCTTTGGACGGCTATGAAATCTTAAAGTCATACGGAATTTCCACCGAATACCTTCTCGTAGAAGGCGGAGGACACGGACTGGAAGAGCGCGCTCAACTTTGCGCAGAAAAGACTGTTGAGTTTGTGAAAAGGGTATTAGAATTAAAGCACCATAATCAAAAGCATTACTACACCGGATAAATGAAATATTTCAACATTTTTGAATAATTGGCAAAAATCAGTTGACAATATTTTTCATTTATATTATATTGAATTAGCGAAATTTAATATGGCTCCATGGTCAAGCGGTCAAGACATCGCCCTTTCACGGCGGTAACTCGGGTTCGATTCCCGATGGAGTCACCAATTGGAACTCAACTGAACCCGTAAAAGAGTACAGTTGAGTTCTTTTTTATATTATCTGATTAAGGATAAAGGTGGTAAAAGATAGGGTAAAAAATATTTTTGATAAAAGTGTTAAGTTTAAAAATGCTTCAATCTATGTATAGGTATCAAAGCAAAAAGGAGCAAAAAATGAAAAAGTATTTTGAAGTAGTAGCTAAATGTGGACACGTAGGCAGAAGATATTATTATGAAGGGCATTTCTTTGTTGCGGCGCAATGCGCGTCAAATGCGGCGCAGGCAATCAAGAATGTGCCAAGAGTAAAACATAATCACAGTGATGCAATATTGTGGACGAAAGAGATTAACTATGACGAATACGTGCGCGGTTGCATAGCAATGGAGAATAATCTGTACTTTAAGGTAAAGAAACCCAAAGATCAGGCTGAAATATGGGATTTAATAAAGCAAGACGTTTACCCCGAGACGCGTAGTCAAATAGAATACAGGGACAAGCACTCTAAAAGTAAAAAAAGAGATAAAAATATTAACGAGAGTAAGTATGGTTACAGAAAGTATTATAAGTATATGAAAATTCAATTTAAGTACAATTATGATTATAACAATTACGAAGAGGTGGCATAAAGATGAGAAAAATAGTTTTTAGTAATCTTCCTATGAAGAAAGAATTAAACAAATTAAAATATAGGGTTGATGGCAATTCTACCATTGAGTATGACGATGAAATTATATTTCCGGTCAATTCGGTACTTGCAAGAACCATGCAAAAAGGTGAGAAGATAAAGGTCGTCCTTCTTTCCAAAAACGATATCGAGGGTAACAGCTCAATTAATGCGGGTATATTCCAAAAAGAACTTAACGATATTAACCGTAATATCGGAGCAGAGATAGAGTATGTGACGATTGCTACGCCCTTTGAAGAAACTAGAGATATTCACGAGAAGTTACTACGTGATATGATTGGCAAACTCGAAGAAAAGACGGAAATTATCGGGGACATAACGTATGGGCCTAAGCCATTGCCTATAATTATGTTTTCGGTTATGAGTTTTGCGGAAAAATTCTTTAACTGCAAAATAAATAATATCGTTTATGGCAAAGTAGATTTTGTCAAGGACAAAAACAATATATTAAATCCTACTAACCCCGTGTTATATGATTTGACTCCGCTTTACTATCTCAATTCAATCACCAATTCGATTGCGTGTAAGACATCGGAAGAGGCAATTAAGGCATTAGACACGTTGCTTACTTTATAATTGGAGCGGAAAAATGGATTATTCAAAAGAAGAGTACGAAAAAGCAATAAACAATTCGCCTCTTTTTGAAATAGAAATTGATAATAATATTGATTTGTATAAGCGGGAGAGGTATAACCTGCTTTGTCTTATAACGGATTATTATCGCTTATATGTTTACAAGAGCAAAAAGTTGGAGGATTATAGCTTAACTCTAATGGAAACAGCTACGGAATGTATAAAGTATTATAAAAAAGACAAAGGCGATTTCATTAATTTGCTCAATTACAGTATGAAGCGAAATTTCGGTATTGCAAAAGCCAAGGAAGCGGTGGATAATTACAGGCAGGGCATAACGCTAAGTGGCGAAAACGATGAACTCATAAGAAGTATAATTGCCTATGCAAAGAGTAAGCATCTTAATTTAAGCAATATTTCATCTAAACAAAAGATTGCGGACGTAATGAAAATATCTCTTGAAAAGGTTGAAGAGCTTATAGCAATGAACGAGAATGCAACAGTGATGTCTCCTACAATCAGAAATGAGGACGGCGATGAAGTTGAGATTTTTGATTTGCAACAGAATCAGGAAGATACCGTAGAAAATAAAATTATCGCGGATGATACTATAAAAGAATGGCTTGACAGTATAGAAATGGCATTTGACGTCACACAAGATAGGCAAAAGAAAATCTTGTCAATGTTAATTACTGCAAAACTACTTAATGAATTTAGAACTATGGATATGCTAATTGGGCGTAGTTTCTATAATAAAGAGTTGGCTGAGTTTTACGGAAAATGCAGACAAGCTCCAACGGCAAAACAAATTGCCGAATTGTGTGGAGTATCGGAGCAAAGCGCGAGTAGAACATTTGCAAACTTTATTAAAAAAATAAAGAGATAGATAAAATTAGGAGGATAAAAGGTGAACCGACAGTTAGAGCTATTAATTAAGGCAAAGGCAAACGTTATAGAGGTCGTATCATACGAGGATAAGCGAATTCAAGGCTTTGTTAATCAAGTAGCCAAAAGTTTAAAAATGACTTGGTACGTATGGAATGAAGTTAACGGACTTTTGAGATTTGATTCAAGAACAAAAAAGTTTGAAAAGGAAGAAGATATTGCCGATTATCTTGATATACTAAATTTCTTCACAAATAATTTAGAAGATAATGCTATTCTTGTTTTGCAAGATTTTCATCATATTTTGCGTAGAGAAGATCCCAGAATTATTCGTAAGATAAGAGAGATTTTACAAGACAAAAGTATAAACAATAAGGTAATTATTCTTTCAATGCCTATCAAATGCGTTCCGGACGATTTATCCAAGGAATTATCTGTTGTAGAAGTCGGTTTGCCTAACGTTCAGGTATTGAATACTATTGCCAAGAATTGCTTGAATGATTACGATATAGACCAATATGAAATTGAGGATTGCGTATTGGAAGCAGCGCTTGGACTCACCATAATGGAAGCCGAACTTGCATTTTCAAAGGCTATCATAGAGTTTGGACGGCTTGACAAAGAAGGCATCCCGTTTATTATCAAAGAAAAGGAAAGTATTATAAAAAAGACAGGGCTTTTGGAATATTATCACTCTTCCACACAGCTCAACAATGTCGGAGGACTGGAAAACCTAAAAGATTGGATAAGTAAACGCGAGCGTAGTTTTACACAAGAGGCAAAAAAATTCGGAGTTGATACGCCTAAGGGGATAATGCTGTTGGGCGTCCCTGGATGCGGAAAGTCGCTTACCGCAAAAGCAGTCGCAAAATCTTGGAATTACCCGCTTTTAAGATTTGATATAGGTAAGGTGTTTGGAGGTATCGTGGGTGAATCCGAGCATAACGTAAGGCGTGCGCTTGATATTGCAAAGGCAATAGCCCCGTGCGTTTTATGGATTGACGAAATCGAGAAAGGTCTTTCGGGAGTTCAAAGTTCGGGACAAACGGACGGCGGTACGACGTCAAGAGTATTTGGTACGCTTTTGACTTGGATGCAGGAAAAAACGGAGCCGGTTTTTGTAATTGCAACGGCAAATAACATAAAGGAGTTGCCGCCCGAGCTTATGCGAAAGGGAAGGTTTGACGAGGTGTTTTTCGTTGATTTGCCTAGCATTGATGAAAGGAAGAAAATATTTCAAATACATATCGAAAATAGAAAGCGCGATATTGTGAATTTCGATTTAGATACACTTGCAAAAGAATCCAAAGGCTTTTCGGGTTCGGAAATAGAAGAATGCGTAAAGGAAGGTCTACATTCGGCTTTTAGCAACGGCAAAGAACTAACAACTGAGTATATTATGTCGGCGATCAAAGCCACAATCCCGCTTTCCATTACAATGGGCGATGGCTTGCGCAAACTTAGAGAGTGGGCTAAGTTCAGAGCAAGAATGGCAAGTAGCGGCACAGTGGAAGAAATCGATGTAGAGAAAGGAAAGATAATTCCAAAGTTGAAGTCGGAAGTAAACAACCCATTTATTGATTAAAGGATAGTTATGGCAGAGAAGTACAATAAGAGTAAAGAAGATTTAAAAAATCTACGTAGTTTTTATTATTCCAACACATATCCCAACGATGCGGGCAGGGCGGAGCATATGGCGTCAAAAGTTTATAGGGATTTAACGCCGTTTGCGGAATACATAAAAAAAAGTATTAGCAACCTTTTGAGGGCGGCAAAGATCAAGGCGGAATGTTTTAAAGTGGAGCAAAGACGCATTTTAAAGCCGCTGGACACTATACTACGCGTTAAAGCAACAAATTCAGTCGTGATAAATAAACCTATCGGAAATTACTATGTAATCGAGTGGAATGAAGATTGGGGTTATACGGAAGACTTTGACGCTCTTTTAAAGGGAAGACACACTATTTGTGAAAGCAGTGATATTTTAGATGTTTTCGATGGCAGATTGTTTTTTAAATCTAAGGAAGAACTAGATTTATCCATCGATTACAAATTGTATTTACAAGACGAAAGCGAATTTAAATGCGTATTAAAAAAGGTGGATTATTCCGACTCTAAATCGTTTAGAATTTCAGCTCAAAATGCCACTATTTCCGATTCTAAAACAACTACTGACGGTATAGTTTTGTATTATACGGGAGTTGTTGAGGATGTGGTTATTCTTTTTAACAAAGTGCCTTGTTCGGTAGTTGATCGTAGAACTATAAATTTGAATGGCGGAAAGTTTAAAATGCAAAACTTTACCGTTAAAGTATATAATGAGAAAGAAAACTTGCTAATAGTATCTTGCGATGACGAGGATGTGAGTAAGCTTTATTGCGATAAAGAAGAAATTGCTTATTCGGTAGTTGGCAGAGAAGAAATTTGCTCTTTGCTTAATCTTCCGTACCTTACGTATCAAGACAGAAGAATTGTCATTACGGAAAATAAGTTTGATAATGATAAGCCAATAATTAAAAATATTAGGTTTTCCGTAAATTCGCTTTCTGATAAATTGAGATATAGATTTCCTAAAAGCGTATACGTTGAGTTGATAGAAGACGAATCTTTTACAGGCGATATTTATTCGAATACTTCATATTTCTTTAAAGAAACGACTGAGTATCTAACCGATTCGCCGGAAAAGGGTGGCAGACGTTTTAAAATAGGAAATAAAAACGAGAATTATAACCAACTCGAAATCGCTGAGGTCGACAAAAAAGGCAGCATAATCACTATGGGTGAGATTCCTAAGCGTCTTTATGTCGAACCGAATACAAGACAACTTAAAATGCAGAAAAATGCTTTAAAAGTTCTCATGGACAAGCCATGCAGGGATCATGCGCCTCTTCTTGAATTGATGAATGATAAGAAATATTGTAATTGGCAACCCGTTCAGGCTTCAAGTATTCGTATAAACAAGTGGTATAGGCTTACCAATCCGCAATACGAGGGCTGCGAAAGCCAACGCGAATTTGTAAAAAAGGTGTTGGCTACGCCCGATTTTGCAATTTTGGAGGGACCGCCCGGCAGTGGAAAGACCACTACTATTCTTGAAATAATCGCTCAAATGATTATGCGAGGACAAAAGGTCATGCTTGCAGCTTCCACAAATGCCGCAATTGATAATATTTTGGAACGTTTGGACAGTTTGCCGGATGACGTTAAAAATAAGATACTTGCAGTCCGTATCGGAAATGAAAGCGCAATATCGGAATCAGTTCAATCCTATACTGTTTTTGGTTTAGAGTCAGATATTAAAGACGAGATTATAGAAAGAGCAAATCTCGTATGCGGTACAACTATCGGCGTCTTACAGCATCCCGAATTTAATTTGGACAACACCGATCAAACCGTAGTACCTTTGTATGATTGCTTGATTGTTGACGAAGCCAGCAAGACGACTTTTCAGGAATTTTTAGTCCCCGCCATATATGCTAAGAAATGGGTATTATCGGGCGATTTGAAGCAGCTTACTCCGTATATTGAGCAAGACAGTATAGAGTCGTCGTTGACGCAAATAGAAGGTTTTGACGTTTCGCATCAAAAGGCGCAGTTTATTTTAATGACTTTGGAACAAGCGATATATAAAAATAAAGGCGAAAGATTAAGGGGACTTAAATTTTGCGTTTGCGCGGACAACAAAGTTTTAAATGCGGTAACGGAGTTGATTGCTGATTATCCTCACAGACGAATTGCTTTAATTGGTAATATTAAGCACGATATGGTAGTATCGCCGAAAGATTTTCTAGACGGAGATATACGTTCTGCCTTAATTTACGGAGCAGATATAGTGTTTGTGGATAATAGCTGTTATAAGGATATAGCGCAATTTATGCCTAATTCACTTATACCGTTGTTTGCTTCGGATAAAGGAATATTGGATTTTGCAAGTGATGCTAAATATCAAGACTTTGAAGCGCGAGCATTGAATAATTACTTCAAAGATATAGTAAAGTTTAAAGAACAATTGCAAAAAGAATTAAAAGATAAAAGTTGGGCGAGTGAAATCGCATGGCGACTTTGCCGTGAGCAGGAGTTATTCTTATTATCTCAACTTGAAATAAGCGACACTGCGCAGAGAGAAAGATATAGAAAACAAATCGAAGAAAGAATACCAACTTCTTCAAAAAAAGAGATAGACAGCGCCATAGGATTGTTGAGGGAGATAGCGCTTCCGTCAATTGTACAACTTTTGCAACAGGGCGTAACCGACAGAAGCATAGTCTCTAACGATAAGTTGACGACGTTAAATCAAGGCTTTAATTCAAATGATTTGCAAGATAGGCATACGCTTGTTGAATATCAACATAGAATGCATGACGATATATCTGCGTTTTCGGCAAAATACATTTACGAGGGCAGAGCCTTGCGTAACGGCAAGACGATAGATAGACGTTGGCTTTATAAAGAATATCCTCGCCGTAATTATTGGTTGAACGTAGAGGGTATAGTCGAAAAAGGCAAAAACCGCAATGAAGTTGAGCGTATCGTAGAAGAAATTAAAAAATTTATGACGTTCGCAAAGGCAAATCCCAAAGATAATAATGAAGCGTGGTCGATAGCTTGCTTGACGTATTATCGCGCGCAAGAAAGCGAATTAAAAAAATCTTTGAAAAAACTGTTAAGTAGAAGCAGAGAGTCAAGCTATTATAAAGTAGAGGATTGCAATGTGGAGATAATGATTTATACAGTTGATAAATTTCAAGGAAAAGAAGCCGATCTTGTATTCTTGTCAATGATTAAAAACGCAGATGCGTCTCTTGGCTTTATGGATAGCCCAAATAGATTGAACGTTGCCTTGACAAGAGCTAAATATCAAATAGTTTTGGTCGGCAACAAAGAATATTTTAAGTCAAATAAATGCAAGTCAGAATTACTTAGACACGTAGCGGAGGAATACTAATATGAGATTAGTGAGAAAACAAAATGTAAATTACAAAGAGATTATTTGCACTGGTAAGCTTATTTCGCTTATGGATAATGCGCCGCTTGCTAAACTTTTAAGCAAATTTGAAGGCGGAATATCCCAATTATTATTAGATGACAAAATGCAGAAGTTTGCTTATGGATTATTGAGCAGTTTTGAGGCTGACGGATATGTTAAAAATAAAAGACTTACTGTAAAGGGACAGGAAGTTATAAATACTAAAAAAGAATGGAAAGAACTCAAAGGCCGCTTTAAACTAAGCGTTGTGGAATCAAATAAAAATTTATACATTGTTGATTGTAAGCCACAAAATACCGATGACATTATTGGCTTTACGCTTAGTAAAAACGCCCCTGTGGATTTTTTCGGCGATTATCAAAATAATTACGGGATGAGTATAAAAGATATAAGGTTGGATTCTACTTACTTTATCGGCAATCAAAAAGACATTGAAATTGATTGCATCTATGATTATGAAAAGGCGCAAAATACGTATGCGCTTGAATTAAACGGCAAAAAATTTGAATTTCCCGAAAATGAACATACCTTTAAACTTTTGGATAATTACGGGGCAAATGAGTTTTTGCGCGACGCACTCGTAAACTATGGCAATTATGGTGTAGAAGGCGATAAAGTTATATTGAATTCGTCAAGCGGCAACGAGTTGTACGAAAATTCGTTAAAAGAAATATTTGCAAACGGATATTTCAATGCAAGTTCACCCGATGGTTCGTATGAAATACAGGGAATAAGAACAATAATAAGAGACGAATCTGTTATGCGGCAATGTCTGATGAAATATTTGACCATTAAGGCGGAAAAAACTTATTGCGGTTACGGGGAAGTTGCCATGCTCATATCTGCGTTTTATAATCTTTTTGAAGATTGCCAGTTAATTTCGGGAAATACTCAAAATATTTATTCGTCGCTAATAGAAGAGACTTATTCTTTAAAAGACAAGACGGCGTATTTAAGACTTTGTGCCTATAAAGATTTGATTCCTGATAGTATTCAAAACGACCATATTATAAGACAGCCAAGAGATTTTTCGAATACGGAAATGTCTGTTTCGCAACTTGTTAAAGAAATCGTAGGCAAAGAACCGCCTAAGAAAGTGACTATGCTTACAAAATATGCATATAAAAACGCTGCAATTTCAAGAACAATAATCTTGATGTCTAATGCTCTGAAAAAGCAATACAATTTGCAGCTTAGATTGATATCGGCAAAAGATACGTTGCATGGACAATCGGATATTGCAAGAGAACTTTATAGACAAATAGAAAAGAATGATAA
>CAMWSW010000015.1 GCA_947176975.1 uncultured Clostridia bacterium
AAGGTTCACCCACCAGCCACCGTTGTTTGGGCCGCAAACCAAGTTTATACGGGCTTAATAGCATCCGAATACAACACTGTTGACACGACTGTAAAACTTGAATCCGGATATAACTTTTACGACGTCACCAACTTGACGGAGTTGATTGAGAAGACGGCTCAAATGGAAGACGCAGAGGCAGGCGTTTCCGCACCTCTCTTCACTTGGATTCTTCCTATAGCAAACGGCGCAGTATCCGTTAGATATCAATGCGATTTGTGCTTCTCGTTTGCATTCTCCGGTTCGTTCGGCGTTAAGATATCTTCTGATTTCAATTATATGTTGGGCGCAACCTACACCAAGGCTGACGGCGTTAACACCTTTGCAGAGAAACTTGACGGCAACGGCGTAAAGAGCGTCGAAGTAGACCTCTCGGGTAGCGCAAAGATGAAACTCGGTCTTGCCAACACTTTGTCTCTTGATATTCTTGCAGGCGTAGTAAGCCTCGGAATCAAGGCAGAAGTAGGCAACTTCAACGGCTTGTACGGATTCATGAATACCGGCAACTTGCTTGACGAAAACGTATCCATTGCAGGAGCAGTTTACTTCGAAGGCGGTTTCTATTATGATATCGACCTCTTGGTTGCTCTCTCTATCGGAAGCATCGCAAACATCAAGATCGGCGACCTCAGCAAGGCAATCGACATTGCTCAAGGCGAAATCGTTCTTTACAAGGCAGGTGAGGAAAGCGTAATCACCAATATCACAGGCGGAAATACCATCGTATTGTCGGCTGTTGAGACAAAGCTCCCCGAGTATGACGCATTTGCATACAACTTGAAGAACAGAGGCGCTACCTACGCTACGACAGTATCAATGGACAGCGTAGTATACGATGGCACATATCTCAACGTTGAAAACGGCGTAGTTACCGTTAAAGACAGCGCGTCCAAGTTCGACTTGCCAATCACACTCAAGTATGAGACTTCTTACGGCAAGACGATTGACGTACAGACGAGATTTATTTATGACGGAACTGTCAGAATGGATAAGGCAGATTTCACGTATAGCAAGTCTGGCAACAACAATATGAAGAATTTGGAAATCGTACTTTCCGGTACTATGATCGACGGAAGCGAAGTAGTTGAGGCTAACGTAGAAGGCGCAAAATATACGAAGGGTGTCAATACGCTCACAATTCCTTATCAAGCGCTCGCTTCTATGGAAAACGGCGTACACGTAATCGCTATACAAGTTAACAACGCAGTTTGCTATGCAAACGTAACCGTAGAAGGTACGGCAAGCGCTCTTGGCTTCAACCTCGGCGATGAGTACCAAATCTTCACTGCAGAGCAAATCGTAAATATGACGAACAACAATGTCGACTTTGCAGGCAAGAAACTCGTCGTTATGAAAGACATCGATATGAATGGCGCAGCAATCAATCCTATCGGCGTATTCAACGGCGTACTCGACGGTAACGGCAAGACCATCTCCAACTTCACGGTTGAGGGTATGTATGACAACAAAGTAGCGTTCATCGCAAGAAACAACGGCGTTGTCAGAGACTTGACTTTGGAAGGCAACGTAAACGCTTCAATCGCTGCAAAGACGGGCAATGATTACATCGTTGCAGGCGTAGTCGCTGTCAACAACGGTATAATTGAAAACGTTGCATTCACCGGCGCAGTCAACATGGAGTCCACGAGCCTCAACGCTTTCGTGACTATCAAAGTTGGTACGGTTGTCGCTCAAGATAACGGTGTGATGAAGAACGTAAGCGGTGACGTAACGATCGAGGCTGTATCCAAGTTTGATATTGCCAACGTTACGATTACAATCGACGGTAGCGCAAAAGAAGTTAAATACTTCTGTAAGAACGCTGCAGTTGAGAACGGAGCTTTGGTTAAGTTCGTAGTTGAATAATAATCAAACACGCATACAAAATGGGAGACGCAAGTCTCCCATTTTTTTTAACTTTGAGGTTTTGGCTTTTATAGTTGATTTATTTTGCAGTCCATATTATAATGAATACAATATCAATTGTCAGAGGGATGATTATGAAAAAGTTTATTTTTGCCGTCGCTGCCATTGCGTTGCTGTGCTGTATAGTAATAGCTCCCGCGGCTTGTAATAAAGTCGAAATGAGTTATGACACTTCCACTAAATACGGCATCTATTGGTTTGGAGACGACAATTACGATTACGTGAGAAGCGGGGCAAATATGGATAAAAAGTATTTTGATCCCGATAAGCCTACGTTCGTATTTGCGCATGGCTGGGAGCCCGATAAGAAAAACTCAACCGACGGGTTATTTGAAGACTTTGTCACGCACAAAGAGACGGTGAGCAAGACTGGTACTTCCGATATAAGAGATTACGCCAAGATTTTGAAAGAGCAAGGCTACAACGTGGCATGTTTGAGTTGGTTTTCTTATGCGTCTTCGCTCAGCGATTTGTTCAACTATATTTGGCTGAATTTTGACGGCGGATACGCATTGTCTGTAAGATTTGCAATGGAACTTGCTCTCGTATTGGGCGAGAGTTATGACGGCGAAGTCAAGATGGTGGGACATAGCTACGGTTCGCAATTGGCTTTGGCAACGACCTATCAACTTGTCAAGCTTCAAGAGAAAAAGGCTTTTGAAAACGACAGTATTATTCCTACGCGTATGACGCTTGCAGACCCTTACTTTGGGGCTACGGTGCTTATCAGCGGTTGGGATAAAATCAAATCCAACGGCATATCATTGACCAACGAACCTTTGAACGAGAGAGAACCAAGCGCATTATTTGCAGATATTATGGATTACGTCGTCGGCAAAAAGGATATTGCAGTAGATATGTACTTCGGTATGTCTATGGCTTCAACAATGTATTACAAATACGACGGCAGCGACCAGAACTTTGAAAAACTTTCCAAGGTTGCCAGCGTCGTCAAGAGCAACGGCTTGAAAGAGAAATACGGTGATACGAATATTCACAACTTGGTAAGAGATTGGACGTTGTTGAGTATCGTCGATAAAGCAGTTATGTATGACCAAGACGGCAACTTGGCGCCGTCGGGAGGAGCAACGGACGAGCAGATCAAGGCAATGAGAGGCAAGTGCTATAATCAAACTTATAAGGGCTTCGATTTGAGTAAAGACTCATTGAGGCTAGTAGATAGGGCGACAGAACAGTTTTAACACACGGCACAAAAGGTATTTGCAAAATTACCACCATATTTTTTAGCGAAACTAATGCGAAATACGCAAGTTGGTCAAACCAAAAACTATGACGTAATAAATGCAAATACCATTTTTCGCCTTTCACTCGTTAAGTAGAGAAATCTACAATTTGCATAATATTCATTATACTGCATATTTATTCACCATTATTGCATAAATATACGCAAATCACTAATAAATTATTATAATAATAAAAAATTTCTAAATTTTATGAATAAATATGTAAAAACGCTTGCCAAACTTCATTGAGTGGTATATTATATGTGTATAAAAGTTTTAGCGCAAAAAGGAGACACTGAAATGAGTGATATTAAAAAAGTAGTTTTGGCATATTCGGGTGGACTTGACACTTCGATTATTATACCTTGGCTCAAAGAAAATTACGACAACTGCGAGGTCATCGCCGTAAGCGGTGACGTAGGTCAAGGCACGGAGCTTGACGGACTTGAAGAAAAGGCAATCAAGACGGGCGCAAGCAAACTCTACATTGAGGATTTGACGGACGAATTCGTGGACGATTACGTATTCCCAACCGTTAAGGCAGGCGCAATATACGAGAACAGATATATGCTCGGTACGTCTTTTGCCCGCCCTGTAATTGCGAAGAGAATCGTTGAGATTGCTCTCAAGGAAGGCGCAGACGCAATTTGCCACGGTTGTACGGGTAAAGGTAACGACCAAGTCAGATTCGAGCTTGCAATCAAGGCATTTGCTCCAAATATGAAGATTATCGCTCCTTGGAGAATATGGGATATCAAGTCGAGAGACGAAGAGATTGATTACGCAGAGGCGCACAACATTCCTCTCAAAATCAACCGTGAGACCAACTACAGCAAGGATAAGAATATTTGGCACCTCTCTCACGAGGGACTTGACCTTGAAAATCCTGCCAACGAGCCGATGTACGATAAGATTTTGGAGATGGGCGTAACTCCCGAGAAGGCTCCCGATAAGCCGACGTACGTCACAATCAGCTTTGAAAAGGGCGTACCAGTAGCTATTGACGGCAAGAAGATGAAGGGAAGCGACGTAGTGCGCAAACTCAACGAACTTGGCGGAGCCAACGGAATCGGACTTGCAGACATTGTGGAAAACAGACTTGTCGGCATGAAGAGCAGAGGCGTATACGAGACTCCGGGCGGAGCAATTTTGTATCACGCTCATGAAGTACTCGAGACGCTGTGTCTTGACAAAGAGACCGCGCATTACAAACAGCAAGTGGCTATCAAATTTGCAGACTTGGTATACAACGGTCAGTGGTTTACACCTCTTCGCGAGGCTTTGAGCGCATTCGTAGACAGCACTCAACAGAACGTTACGGGCGATGTAAAACTCAAGCTTTACAAAGGCAATATTACCAACGCAGGCGTAACTAGTCCGTATTCGCTTTATGATGAAGACATAGCTACTTTTGCAGAGGACGACGTATACGACCAAATGGATTCGCAAGGCTTTATCAATCTCTTTGGATTGCCTATCAAAGTCAAGGCCATGATGGACGCAAAGCGTAAGAAATAAGGCAAGTACGCATTAAAATATAAAAACAGAGCATGAAGATAGTTACTTTTGGAGCAACTATCTTTATGCGTAAAAATAAAGGAAGCAAATAGGTTTATTATGGCAAAGATGTGGCAAGGTAGATTTAAAAAAGAATTGGACAGCAAAGTCAACGACTTCAACTCGTCCATATCTTTTGACAGCCGTATGTTTGAAGAGGATATTCAAGGCAGCATTATTCACGTGAAAATGCTTGGCAAACAGGGTATCATCAGCGAGTCAGATAGCAAGGCTATTGCAAAAGAACTTGCAAATATATACGACGATTTGAGGGGCGGCAAGTTGGAATTTGACATGAGCGCAGAAGATATTCATATGTTTATCGAGCAAGTGCTTACTCAAAGGCTTGGCGAAGTGGGCAAGCGATTGCACACCGCAAGAAGTCGTAACGACCAAGTTGCGCTTGATCTCAGAATGTATCTTCGCAAAGAGATAGACACAATCGTCGGGCTTGTCAAAGGTCTCATTGCTTCTCTCGTCAAAAAGGCTGAAGAAAATCTTGACACGGTTATGCCGGGATACACTCATTTGCAAAGAGCTCAACCCATCACGTTTGCTCATCATCTCATGGCGTACGTCGAGATGTTCAAGAGGGATATGGTAAGATTTTTCAACTGCTTTGACCTTATGAACGAATGTCCGCTGGGCTCGGGCGCATTGGCGACTACGACTTATCCGATAGACAGGGAGTTTACGGCAGAGTATCTTGGATTTAAAGGACCGATGCAAAATTCTCTTGACGGCGTAAGCGACAGAGATTATTGCATTGAGCTTGCAAGCGCGATTGCAACTTGTATGATGCATATGTCGCGTCTTTCCGAAGAAGTGGTAATGTGGAGCAGTTGGGAATTTAAATTCGTCGAACTCGACGACGCGTACTCTACAGGCTCAAGCATTATGCCGCAAAAGAAAAATCCCGATATATGCGAACTTATCAGAGGCAAGACGGGCAGATGCGTAGGCAATTTGACTTCCTTGCTGACGATGATGAAAGGACTTCCGCTTGCTTACAACAAAGATATGCAAGAGGACAAGGAAGCAATCTT
The DNA here is from genome assembly GCA_947176975.1 of uncultured Clostridia bacterium. GTDB lineage: Bacteria > Bacillota > Clostridia > Christensenellales > UBA3700 > RACS-045. The sequence goes on from CAMWSW010000015.1 coordinate 5,813, forward strand.
CGACAGCGTAGACACAATCAAGCTTTGTCTTTCCACTTTGACGCCGATGATAGATACTATGACGGTGCTCAAAGACAATATGGCAAACGCAGGCAAGAAGGGATTTATCAACGCCACCGATTGCGCAGATTATCTCGTCAAGAAAGGGCTTGCTTTCAGAGACGCATATAAGATTACGGGTTCGCTCGTTGCTATTTGCATAGACAAGGGGTTGACGCTTGACAATTTGCCTATTGAGGAGTATACAAAGTTGTGCGATAAATTCGACGACGGTATATACGAAGCGATATCATTGCAAAAATGCGTTGAGGAGAGAAAGGTCACGGGCGGACCGTCTCCCGAGGCAGTAGCAAAACATATAGAAAAAATTAAGAACACGGTATTGAAAGAATATGAAGAAGATTAAAGTAGGAATTATAGGAGCGACGGGCTACGCGGGCGTTGAACTCGTCAGACTGCTTGCCTTGCATCCTCAAGCCGAGATAACTGCGGTGTCGTCGGTGAGCTATGAGGGTAAGAAGATAAGCGACGTCTATCCCAACTTGAAGAATATCTGCGACGATACGCTCTCGGGCTAGGATATAGTAGATAAGTGCGACGTGATTTTCACGTCACTTCCTCACGGCTTGAGCGAAAAATTTGCAAGCAAGTGTTTGGCAAAGGGCGTCAAGATGATTGACCTCGGCGCAGACTTCCGCCTTGACAGCGCGGAGGAATACACCAAGTGGTACGGCAAGAAATACGAAGACGAGACTTTGCATACGCAGTCGGTATATTGCATACCCGAATTGCACAGAGCAAATTACACGGGACAGCCTATCATTGGCAATCCCGGCTGTTATCCCACGAGTATTGCTTTGGGACTTGCTCCCGCAATAAGCTTGGCTGTGGACAATACTATCGTCATAGACTCCAAGTCGGGCGTAACGGGCGCGGGCAGAGGACTTGCCGACAATACGCATTACCCCAACTGCAACGAGGCTTTTGCGCCGTATAAAGTGGCAAATCACAGACATACGCCCGAGATAGAGCAGACGTTGTCAAAACTGTGTGGCAAGAAAGTCAACGTTACTTTCGTACCCCATCTTTTGCCCGTCAACAGAGGTATCGTTTCGACTATATACTTCAACGTGAATAAGCCCGTCACTGCAAAGCAGTTGCATGATATTTACGCGGATTTTTATAAGAATGAGAAGTTTGTCAGAGTGCTGGATCTTGGCGAAGTTGCCAACTTGCGCAACGTCAAGTATTCCAACTATTGCGACATATCTTTGCACTTTGACGAGCATACCGACAGAGCAATCGTCGTGTCGACAATTGACAATATGGTCAAGGGAGCGGCAGGACAGGCAATACAAAATATGAATATAATGTTTGGATTAGAAGAAGAGTGCGGATTGCAATATATCCCGCCGGCGTTCTAAAGAAAAGAGGTTAATATGAAGAAAATATCGGGAGGCGTGTGCGCGGCAAAGGGCTTTAAGGCAAACGGCGTACATTGCGGAATAAGAAAGAATAAAGATAAGCTTGACTTGGCTCTCATCACGTGCGAAGTTCCTTGCGTTGCTGCAAGCGTATACACCACGAATAAAGTCAAGGGCGCGCCGCTTACTGTGACGAAGAATAATATCTCCGACGGCGTAGCGCAGGCTATAATTTGCAATAGCGGAAACGCCAACACCTGCAATGCCGACGGAATTGAAAAAGCGCAGATGATGTGCGATCTCGTGCAAAAGCACACGGGTATCAAGGCAAGCGACGTCGTAGTTGCTTCCACGGGCGTAATAGGCGAAGTGCTCAATATGCAACCTATCAGCGACGGTATGCAAGGTTTGGTGAGCGGACTATCAAGCAAAGGCAGCGCCAACGCCGCTAAAGCAATAATGACGACTGACAGAGTAATGAAGGAGATTGCTTACTCCTTTGAGCTTGACGGCAAAGAGTGTCATATCGGCGGTATTGCCAAGGGTAGCGGTATGATAAATCCCAATATGGCTACGCTTTTGTGTTTCGTCACCACCGACGTAAATATATCTAGCGAAATGTTGAGTGTGGCGCTCGGCAAAGTCGTCAAAGATACTTTGAATATGGTATGTATCGACGGAGATACTTCCACCAACGATATGTTGAGCATTCTTTCATCCGGCTTGGCTGGCAATCAAAAGATAACCGACAAGGGCAAGGGATTCAATGAATTCTGCAAGTGTCTCAAAAAGATTTTGACGCATCTTGCAATGGAGATTGCCAAGGACGGAGAGGGCGCGACGAAGTTGCTTGAGTGCAAGGTAATCAAGGCAAAGAATATCAAGTCTGCAAAGGCGATTGCGCAGTCCGTCATATCTTCTTCTCTCGTCAAAGCGGCAATGTTTGCTTCCGACGCAAATTGGGGCAGAATACTTTGCGCGATTGGCTACACCGACGAGAAATTCGACGTGAGCAAAATCGACGTAGACCTCAAGTCAAGAGTCGGTATGATAAGAGTTTGCGAGAATGGCGCAGGCGTTCCTTTTGACGAGGGAGTGGCTACCAAGATACTTTCCGAAGACGAAGTATGTATCATCGTCACTTGCAACTGCGGCGGAGCGAAGGCTACGGCGTGGGGTTGCGATTTGACGTATGAGTATGTGAAGATTAACGCAGATTACAGAACTTGATTTAAATAAAGGAGACAATAATGGATAACATAAGCATACAAGCCGAGACGCTTGTCAACGCGCTTCCTTATATTCAAAAATACAGAGATAAGATTATCGTAGTCAAGTATGGCGGTAATGCTATGCTCAACGAGGAACTCAAAAAAGCCGTGATGAACGACATAGTTTTGCTGTCGCTCGTAGGCGTCAAAGTCGTGCTTGTGCATGGCGGCGGTCCAGAGATAAACGATATGCTCAAGAGAGTGGGCAAGGAAAGCAAGTTCATCAACGGTCTGAGATACACCGACGATGAGACGGCGGATATCGTACAAATGGTGCTTGCCGGCAAAGTCAACAAAGACCTTGTCAAACTCTTGTCGGGCGTTGGCGGAAAAGCAGTTGGCTTTTGCGGTATAGACGGCAATATTATCACGGCAAAGAAGAAGGTCAGCGACGTTGACCTTGGCAACGTGGGAGATATAAAGAGCATTGACGTAGACCCGATTCTCGTTACGTTGGAGAATGACTATATCCCCGTCATTGCGACCGTAGCAAGCGGAGAGGACGGCAAGATATACAATATCAACGCCGACACTGCGGCTGCTGCAATAGCGTCTGCGCTTCATGCGGAAAACTTGGTGCTTATGACGGACGTCAGAGGACTGCTCCTCAATAAAGACGATGAGAGTACTCTCATAAGCGAAATCAAAGTCAGCGAAGTGCCGAAACTCATTAAGAAAGGCATAATAAGCGGCGGAATGATACCCAAGATAGATTGCGTAGTAGAGGCAGTCAGACAGGGCGTTGACCAAGCGGTAATAATCGACGGAAGGATTAAGCATTCTATTATAATGGATATGTTGACCGACAAGGGAATTGGAACACTTATCAAGTAATAACTAGGCGAGCGCGTATAGCACAGTTCTTTTTGCCCTAAAGACTAGGACGCCCTCGGGGTCACGTACGGCAAGTACGCTCACCGCTCGGTTGCCGTCTCACGGACAAAAATAACAGCACTCTCCACACTCGAGATATGCGAAATATTAAAATGTAATATATCAAAAGTAGTTAATGTCATTTCGACCGTAGTGGAGAAATCTCTATCGATTAAATATAAAAGGAACTAATATGAAGAGCATAAAAGATATTGACAAAAAATACGTTATGAACACCTACAACCGCTACGATTTGGAACTCGTAGAGGGTATGGGTGTCAACGCTTACGACCTTGACGGAAAGGAGTATATCGACCTATCGTCCGGCATAGGCGTCAACAGCCTTGGTTTTTGCGAAATGGGTTGGGTCGCAAGCGTAACTCAACAACTTTGCAAGCTCAATCATACGAGTAATTTGTTTTACTCTCAGCCCGACGCGTTGCTTGCCAAGTCGCTTTGCGAGCGCACGGGATGCGACAAAGTATTCTTTGCAAATTCGGGAGCGGAAGCAAACGAGGGCGCGATAAAGCTTGCCCGCAAGTATTCTTTCGATAAATACGGCGAGGGAAGAACGAAGATTATCACGCTTGTCAATTCTTTTCACGGCAGAACTATGGCGACCTTGACAGCTACGGGACAGGACGTATTCCACAATTACTTCTTCCCATTCTTGGGGGATTTTGAATACGTGCAAGCGGGTAATATAGAGACCGTCAAAGAGCTTGTCGGCAAGGGCGACGTATGCGCCGTTATGGTAGAACTCGTGCAAGGCGAGGGCGGCGTCGTACCTCTTGATAAAGACTTTGTCAAAGGCCTAAGAAAGGTTTGCGATGAAAAGGATATTTTGATGATTATTGACGAAGTGCAGACGGGGGTCGGCAGAACGGGTAAGTTCCTTGCGCAAGAGCATTTTGGTATAAAGGCGGATATTACTACTTTGGCAAAAGGTCTTGGCGGAGGTTTGCCCATAGGCGCGGTACTCGCAGCAGAGAAATGTAGCTCTACTTTGGGCTTTGGCGCGCACGGTTCGACTTTCGGCGGAAATCCCATAGTATGCGCAGGCGCAAATTACGTACTTGCAAGAATGGACAAAGACTTCTTGTACGAAGCCGAGCAAAAGGGCGAATACTTCCAAGAAAAGCTTGCCGAGATAGATGGTATTGATGACGTGAGCGGACTCGGACTTATGATTGGATTCAAAGTGCAAGATACTACGTCGTCGGACTTTGTAAAAGAAGGTATCAAGCGCGGATTGATAATGCTGACGGCAAAACAAAAAGTGCGTCTTTTACCGCCGTTGACGATTACTTACGACGAAATCGACAAAGCGTTGGCGATTATTAAATCAATGGTAACAAATAAGGCAAACTAACGTAATCAAATATAAATAGAAAGAGGTAATATGAAACATTTATTGAAATTATTGGATTTGAGCGAGAGCGAAATCTTAGATATTCTCAATCTTGCAGATCAACTTAAATATGAGAAAAAACACAATATTCCGCACGAGTATTTGAAAGGCAAGAGCCTTGGTATGATATTCCAAAAGTCGTCTACGCGTACGAGAGTATCCTTTGAGACGGGTATGTATCAACTCGGCGGACAGGCGCTGTTTTTGTCCAACCGCGACTTGCAAATTGGAAGAGGCGAACCTGTCGAGGATACGGCAAAAGTACTCTCGAGATATTTGGACGGAATTATGATTCGTACATTTGAGCAAAAGGAAGTAGAGGATTTGGCAAAGTACGGTTCGATACCTATCATCAACGGTTTGACGGATTTTGCGCATCCGTGTCAAGTGCTTGCCGACCTTATGACGATAAGAGAATACAAGGGTGAATTTGATAATCTCAAATTGACTTTTGTCGGCGACGGCAACAATATGGCAAATTCACTTATCGTAGGTTGTCTCAAAGTGGGTATGAGCGTGGCTATCGCTTGTCCCAAGACGCATATGCCCGACAGCGGCGTTTTGGAGTTTGCAAAAGCTTACGGCGACAAGTTCTTCATTACCGACGACGTATTGCAAGCTTGCAAGGACGCCGACGTAATTTATACCGACGTATGGGCGTCTATGGGACAAGAAGGAGAGGCAGAAGAGCGCAAGAAA
>CAMWSW010000016.1 GCA_947176975.1 uncultured Clostridia bacterium
ACGTCTTTTGCGGCGGTAATCACCAATTCGCAGACGAACGAGACTTACGCAATCAACGATCACGCGCTCATTCCCGAGTACGCATTGCTTGACGCGACTTTGACAACGGGACTTCCTCAACATATCACTTCTACGACGGGTATGGACGCGTTGACTCACGCAGTAGAGGCGTATATCGGCAAGGGTAATACAAAGCAGACCAAAGCCGACGCGGAGAAGGCTGTCAAGTTGATATTCGACAACCTCGTTACGGCGTACAACGACGGCAAAAACCTTGAGGCAAGAGAGAATATGCTCAAGGGCGCGTTCTATGGCGGCGCGGCGTTTACAAGAGCGTACGTAGGTTACGTTCACGCAATGGCGCATACGATGGGCGGTTTTTATCACACTCCGCACGGACTTGCCAATTCCGTAATCTTGCCGCATATACTCGAGTGGTTTGGAAGCAGTATTTACAAGAGACTTGCCAAGCTTGCGGATATCGTCGGCATTGAGGGCGAAAGCGCAGAGGTAAAGGCAAAGAAGTTTATCCAAGCCATCAAGGATATGAATAAGGCTATGAATATCCCCGAGAAGATTGAGGGAGTAGTCGAAGAAAAAGACTTGCCTACAATGGTTGACAGAGCGTACGCAGAGGCGCATCCGCTTTATCCCGTACCAAAGTTTATGAGCAAAAAAGACCTCGAGGCTATGTTCAGAAAGGTTTGTCCGCCCAAGAGCGAGCAAAACGAGCAAGCTTAATATATGAGATGTATTCTCGTTGGCAGCGGAGAATTTTGCTCCGATAAGTTTTGCGTCGACGCGCAAGACTTCGTAATTGCCGTTGACGGCGGTTACGGATATATCAAAGATTTATGCCAAGTAGATTTGGCAGTTGGCGATTTCGATTCCCTTGGGTATATTCCCGAGGGAATTGCTACTTTGCGACACGACCCAATCAAGGACTATACCGATATGTATCTTGCCTTTGAAGAGGCGTACAAAAGAGGATACGACGAATTTACAGTATACGGAGCGTTGGGCGGAAGACTCGACCACACTCTTGCCAATATTCAATGCGCTTACGACTTTGCGAAAAGGGGAGTGAAAGTGATGCTCATTGGCAAAGACTGCATTGCGGAAGTCGTGACGGGCAAAAAGATAATTCGCGGGAGCAAAGGGCAGACCTTTTCGCTTTTCGCCTTTGACAAAGCCGGCGGAGTATATATCAGAAACGGCAAATACCCTTTGACGGACGCAACGCTTGTCAATACTTTTCCGCTTGGAGTGAGCAATGAATTGTTAGGCGGCGACTGCGAAATAGAAGTAAGGGACGGCTACGTTTTGTTAATAAGGAATTGTGTATGCAAAAGATAGTATTTTTTGATTTAGACGGCACTGTGCTCGACACTCTTCCCGACCTTGCAAAGTCGGCGAATTACGCTTTGAATGAGCTAGGCTATCCCACGCAGAACGCAGAAACCGTGCGTATGGCAATAGGTCATGGCATACGTAATTTGCTCAAGGAACTTATGCATTGTACAGACGAAGAGGAATTAGAGAAGTGCAGAGAGATATTCAAGGACTATTACGACGCGCACAAAGCAGACACCACAAAGCCGTTCGACGGAATTTTGGAGATGTTGCAAGAACTGAAAAATGACGGCTACAAGCTCGTGTTGATTTCCAATAAATACGACGGCGCGACAAAGGACTTGGCAAAGCGATTTTTCGGAGATATATTCGACGCAGTGTACGGCTCTCGCGACGATATCCCCGCCAAGCCCAACAGAGATTTGTTTGACCTTGCCTGCAAAGAACACGGCTTTTTACAAGACGGCATAATATATGTAGGCGACAGCGAAGTGGATTGCGACTTTGCAAGAAATTGCGGTATGATTTTGATTTCCGTCAATTGGGGATTCAGAACTCGCGATCAACTTGTCGAAGCGGGAGCGGAAATAATAGTAAGTTCACCCAAGGATTTATACGATACGATAATACAGTTGAATTAAGATAAAATGGATTTTTTGTGAGGGATATTTATGAATTTAAAAGAGTTTAAGTGGACAAGGCAGCCGCAAGATTATGTTATTGGAAATGACAAAATCGAAATAATTACAAAGCCTAATACGGATTTGTGGCAAAGGACGTATTACCATTTCCGAAACGACAACGCGCCTGTGTTGCAAATTGAGACGGATGAAGAATATTTCAGCTTCGTTGTCAAGACTCAATTTGATGAAAGCAAACGCAGATTCGATCAATGCGGTATCGTAATGTATTTGGATAGTGAGAATTGGTTGAAAGCCTCTGTCGAATATGAAAACAGCAAATATCAACATTTGGGGAGCGTAGTGACAAACGACGGATATTCCGATTGGGCTACGACCGTAATAGACGCTTCGGTAAAATCGATGTGGTATAGGCTGAGCCGTAGAGAAGACGATTATTGCATCGAAAGCTCGACGGACGGAATCACGTTTAATCAAATGCGTATCTGCCATATGCATAAAGGAAAAGGAAGAATAAAATTCGGCATTTACGCTTGTTCTCCCGAAGAGTCTTCTTTTAAAGCGGTATTTTCCGATTTGCAGATAATGGAATGTCAATGGAAAGCGCATGACGGACAACAGCCCGACTGATTGCAAAAATAAAAATTTTTTCCCTTTGAGTATATTGGCGGTTCTTTGGCGCGGCTAATGATAAAATTTTCTTGATAAACCGAAAGGAATAAATTTTATCAGGAGAATGAATTACTATGGCAGCACAGAAAAAAACTATCAACGTCAATGAGTTTTACTCGAATACTTTGCAAGATTACGTCGCTAATTTACAAAAAGTCAAGCCGGAAGCGGGTAAGCCTCTTATAGTAAAGGCTAACACGACTGAGGAGTCTGCTTTGAATGCAGTGGAAAAAATAATAAAAGGCAACGATAAAGATAAAAAGTTTAATAGACAATTATTGAAAATGGCGGCTAAAAAGGGAATAACGCCTACGGTAAAGAAAGTCTATCAAAACGTACTCGTAACCTTTTTTAAAACTAATACGGTGGAGTACGATTACCGTTACAGTTACAACGGCAATATAATCAACATAAGCCCAAAGAAAATAGCAATCAACGAAGGTCATGCGGAGTTTTCTTCTGCGACTCAATGCTACGTAGGCGAAGTCAATGAAGTTTATCCATTTTCATATCCATGGGAAAAAGTCACTGACGATATGCTGACGGATGAAATCCAGTCGGGCTACGTAATCGCCAACGTCAACGCAAAAGATTACGAAAAAGATTCAAAAGAAAGCATGAGACAGTACAACGAAAAACTCAATAAGTGGGTTAATGAATTCGAACAAGAAAGACTTGGCGCAGGACGCTCAATGTACGACGTGACGATCTACGATAAAGATTACGATTATAACGAATTAGTTTTGCTTGTTCCGTTTATATTGGTGTCGTATGATTTGGGAAATTCGATAGTAACTTTTCCGGTATGCGCAATTACGGGCAACGTTGAGACGCCGCTTCTTAACAATCCGGCAGCCAGATTCGAATACGACGAAAGCGCTCTTCCGCCTTCTTTCAGCATAGTTTTGTGCCTTGTTGCGTCGGTATGTATGATTGTACTTGGTGGCGTGCTATATACATTATTCTTTATAAGCAGAAAGATCTCGGCAAAATCAAAGAGTTTGAATGGATATACCATTGACGAATTGAAAAAGTTGCTGTAATTTGCGTGAATTATTTTTTCATTTGTTCAAGCATTGCCTCAGTCACGATTGACCAATCGTACTGGGGCATATATCTTCCCGAGAAAACTCCGCCGTTTTTTACGAATTCCCACATATCGCAAGTCGCGGCCTTCGTATTGATGACGGCGCGGCCGCGTCCAAATTCCACGAGCTCTTCCGCGCCTATTGATTTGAGAGTCAATCTCAATCTGCATACCGCGTCGCGATAAAGTCTTTTGCCAAGGTCGACGTTTTTGTCCGCCCATAAGTTGCCTATCGCCGTATCCATCGTCACGTATGAGCCTTGAGCGTCGGTCAATAGGGCAAGCAACTCCTTTGATTTGCGGGAAGAAAAGTTGACGGCAACGCCGTTTGCAAACAAGTCAAACGCGTCAAAGGTGCGCAAAAAGAGTTTTGGACATGACGATTGGGTATTGAGAGAAGCAAGCAAAGACCTAATACTTTCTGCGCTGAAAGGCTTGTGGCAAAAGGCTGCGACTTTTCCGCCGAGACGCTCTGATATGGCTTTTTCGTCTTTAGCAAAAGCGCTGATGAAGACTATTTTGATATTGGGATTCAAATCAAGCATACGGGAAGCAAGTTCGATGCCGTCTATCTCGGGCATCTTTATATCCAAGAATGCGACGTCGACGGTGTTGATTCTCACGTATTCCAGCGCGGCGCGCGGAGAATTCATGAACATTTTGCAATCTACGTTCATGTCGTCAACTACGTTGGGAAGAAAGGTGCATAATGCCGAGAGTTCGTCGTCTACGACGATAATTTTCATTGTTTTACTCCAAAGGTATTTTTATAGTTACTTGCGTTCCGCAGTTAGGCTTGCTTGTGATTTCCATCTGCGCGTTTATCAATTCAAATCTTTTTTGAGTATTTTCTATGCCTACGCCAGAGCGGGTAGCCGTCACGTCAAAGCCGTTGCCATTGTCGCATACGGTCACAATTACGAAGTCATCGCGCTTATCGGAAGTGAGCTCAATATATCCGTCTTGTCTTTGTCTTATTCCGCTGTGCCGTATTGCGTTTTCCACTAATGGTTGAAGAGAGAGTACGGGAACGTAAAAGTCAGTATAATTCAAGTCAAGCAACAAATTTAATTTGCCTCTTGCGCGTAAATTTTCCAGTTCAAAATAATTGAGCACGTTGCGTACCTCTTCTTCAAAGGGAATCGTGTCTTTGCTGTTGCTGTCCGTGATCAGTCTCAAGTGCTTGGCAAATTGTTCGATTGCCTTGTCGCCTTCGTCAAGTCCGTCGCGGTATCGCGCTTGAATGGCTGTGAGAGAATTGTATACGAAGTGAGGTTTGATTTGTGCTTTCAAAGCTTGATTTTTTACCGCCGACAGTTCGCATTCCAATTCGCTTGCTCTAATAGCAGTTCGGGCTGTCTTTGCCAATTTCCAAATCCATAACACGGCAAAGCACGCTAAAATTATCATCAATTCAAAAGTGAAAATAAATTCCGTGCCAAATACCAATAATCCCAGCCAGTCGCTTATCTCAAAGCAAAATACCGACATTAAGAATGCAAACAGCATACCGTTTACGCTCCATTGAATGGTCTGAGTTTTGTTGCCCAACACTATTGGTACGAGATAAGAACAGCCTATGCCAAAGAGTATAAAGGAAAACGAAGGTTCAAGCGGCGTGCCGTAAAACGCAATCGACAAGGCAGTAAATAACGTCGCAAATGCCGAAGTGACTATCACGTACGTTTTATTCAGTCTTGAGCCGTTACGCCGGAAGTGCGCTATCAATATGACGAACGTAACTATCGCAGATAGCAATTGCAATATCATAGCAGTGGGGATCGATAGAGGAATCACGTACAGCATATCTTTGCTGAAGAGGAAGTGACAATACAGCGCAATCATAAATGCAGGCGCGGTAATATCGCGTTTGTATCTAAAGAATGCGTAAGTAAGTATGCTTATCGCCACTGCCGAGGTCGTTATGCCAAGCGCGATATAGTTGAAACTGCGCAAGTTGGTTCCGTAAGAATTTCCCGTCTTGGAAGCGGCAAGCCAAGGCGCGGTATTGAAACCGCCCGTAGTCATTGCAGATATCTCAATTACGATTTCAAGAGTATTGCCGTCGGTGCGATAAGGGTGGATTTCGTCGGATATGCCGGTGACTTTTGTTCCGCTTATGTCTTTAGACAGCTCTCCGCTTCGATAATTGAGCTGTCCGTTGATAAATACTCTATATGCAAAATTGCAATACAGCCGGTATACCTTTATATCTATATCGGATTGTACGTTTTCCAACGTCAAGCGGTAAGAAGCGTAGCCCGTCTTTGGTAGTCGGTCGCCATTGAAGTTCTTGTACGTCCATAGTCCGGGGATATCTATCAATCCGTCGCAATCTCCGTCGTATCCGTCGGTGACAATCCATTTGTTGTAAAAGAATTCCCATTTGCCGGCAAGATTGCACGCGACGTCTCTCGGCGGAATATCTATATTGGAAAAATCCGCTTTGCCGTCTTTGATTTGCGGGCTTTTGTATATCTTGGAATAGTTGCTGTTGAAGACGAAAAGTATGACGATAAATAATGCAAGAAGAGTATACATTACGATGCAGAAAATTATTTGAGCGGTCTTTGCCGATATTTTTTTCTTTCGATTTAATACTGCCATATAGTAATACTCTCTAATTATATCAATATTATGCCAAAAAAGCGCCAAAAAAGCAACGTCGATTTATAATATTGACAATCTGTATGAGGTATTTACCAAAAATATGCAAGTATATAATTATATCGCTCACGCAAAATATTATTGTGAAAAGCCGTAGGAAGATTTATATCTGCATATTTTTAATTTTACTTTGTATCGCCGTAGTGATGATTACCATCGGCGGAGTATTGGTATACGCAGGACAAAAAATGCAGACGGCATCTGCAATGAGCAGTCCCAATCCTTACGGCTTTTCGCCTAAAATGCAACTTGTCAGTTCTTTTAACACTGACTATTCGACTTCCAAGGAAGAGCGCGCGCACAACGTAGCTTTGGCTAGCAGCAACTTTTGTTGGCTCGTTGTCAAAAAGGGGGAGACGCTGTCTTTCAATACCGTGGTAGGTTTGCGTAGCGAAGAGAGAGGATACAAGAACGCAAAAGTTATTCTCAACGGCGAATATACCGAGGGCGTGGGCGGCGGAGTATGTCAAGTGTCGACGACGCTTTACAATGTTTGGATAAGAGCGGGTATGTCGGCTAAATCCGTGCAGTCGCACTCGTTGCCGTCGTCATATTGCGGACTGTCGCAAGACGCAACCGTCAGCGAATTCATCGACTTAGTACTCGTCAACGACAGCGATTACGACGTAATCGTCAACGGATATACGAAAAATAAGAAAGTGTATTTTGATATTTACGGACACCCTTTGTCGTACAAGATAAATTTACGCAGTGAAATCACCGAAGTTTTGCAACCGCCCGAGCCAATCGTAGAATGGAGCGAAGAACTGTCGGGAGAAGTACAGCAAGACGCAGAGGGCGAATACACCGTCGCTAAAAAGAGCGCGGTGGGATATAAGTCAAGAGCAATTATCGAATACGTGAAGGACGGCAAAGTAATCTTTCAAAAGGAATTGCGCAAAGATAATTATCTGCCCGTACAAGGCAAAATTATCCGTAAAAAACTTCCGCAAGATAGTTTGGATAATAGCGTAGAGGAGTTGTCTGCTTAAATAATATTTTCGTCAATAAAATGCCTTTAAAAATTTCGAGCTATTGTATTTTATTAGCTTTTTCTACTGATAATAGTAGAATTCAACTAACGGTTGAGTGAATAATATTGAATTTTTTCGAGCAAACGGGTATAATCAAAGTGTAAAAACTAAATGAAGACAGGGAGGAGATTGTCCTTATGAATTGCGGAGAAAAAATCGCGCGATTAAGAAAGCAAAACAATATGACGCAAGCCGAATTGGGAGAAGCGTTGAGCGTTACATATCAAGCTGTGTCAAAGTGGGAACGCAGCGAATCGTTGCCAGACTTTGATACTATATCAAGAATATCCAAATTATTTCAAGTACCTATATCTTATTTTGAAGAGGGCGGAGAGGAACAAGTCGCTTCGGATATGACAGCGACGACGGCTGATTCGGCTACTTCGACTGCTACGCCAATCGCAGATATTATAGGTATGTGCGTGCATTGCGGAAAGGTGGTGCGCGAAGGCGAAGAAGAGACAAAGGAGCCAAAGTTGATATGCAAGGCGTGCGCGGAGCTGGCGCGCCAAGAAGCTGAGAGACGCATACTTGCCGAGAAAAGGCAGCAAGAACTTGAAAAACAAAGAAAACAAGATAGAGATAATTTCGCCAAAAGTAAATTTAGAAAACGCCGTAACATCGCTTTGATAATAGCGGCTATTCCTGCAATTATTGTATTCTTGATGTTCTTGATAGTATCTTTGACAGACGCAGAGATGATACAGGACAAAGAGTTGCAAACAGCAGGAATAGGTTGCGCGGTAGTGTTTGGAATAGTTGCTTTTACTTTCACCTCTCAAATGATATGGGGCGGCGTCGTGCGTAGCGTATGTACGGGCGGCGGTAAGATTTTAGGTATGCCGGGCGTTATATTTTCGCTTTCGCCCGACGGCATTATATTCTTGATAGTCGTCAAGATACTTCAATTCTTTATCGTCGTATTCGTATTCGTGGCATCGATTTTGTTTTGCATATTCTTGGCAATGTTCATATCGCCGTTTACCTTTATACCTTCGCTTTTATGGCGCAACCGCGAGATACGAAAAGCTACCGCAGTGGATTTGGAAGAATTTTAAAATAGTAATAAATCACAATTACATAGAAAATGCAGGCGGCGACCTGCATTTTTTATTGCGCGGTTGACTTTTTGTATAGAAAAACTTATAATGAAAGTACAGTATTACGCAACGAGGAAATTATGGTAGACGTAGAACTCAATAAAGCAAGATTTCTCAAAATTTATCAAGACAATATAAAGAGAGAAGGCGCGGATAAACTTTTGGAATGGCTATGCAGTGACAGAAGCGATTTCTTTGTTGCGCCTGCAAGTTCCAAATTCCACAGCGCCGTACTCGGCGGTCTATGCGATCACTCTCTCAACGTATATGACAGAGCAGTCGAACTTATCGAAAATGAGAACAAAAAAGACGATTCGTTGTTCAAGAATATATCTGCGGAAAGCATTGCTATTTCCACTCTGTTGCACGACTTGTGCAAAGTCAATTTCTACAAGGTAGCCCAACGCAACGTCAAAAACGAATTCGGTATGTGGGAGAAAGTCGATTACTATACCGTCGACGAAGACCTTCCTTACGGACACGGCGAAAAGTCGGTGTATATGATAAGCGGATTTATGAGACTGACGAGAGAAGAGGCGTTGGCAATCAATTGGCATATGGGCGGTTTTGACAAGCGCGTAATCGGCGGAGATTATTCCATAAGCAAGGCGTTTTCGCAATTCCCGTTCGCCACGCTCGTGCATATCGCCGATATTATGGCGACATACTTCGATGAGGACAGAGAGTAAAGAAAGAGTATGAAGAAGAGAGGCTCAAGTGAAATTTGCATTAGTACTGGCATATTTTTTAGTGACGCTATTCTAAAAAACGAAAATAACAAAACCAAAAACTATGATGTACTTAATGCAAACACCGCTTATCGCCTAATAAACTAACTAATCAGTTCAAGAGAGAATAATAAAACATTAGACCGCCGAATGACGGCAAAAGAGGTTAATATGTATCAAGACAATTACAAAGAATGGCTGAACAACGTGAGTGAGGAGCAAAAGCAAGAGCTTTTGTCGATTTCTTCCGACGAGAAGGAAATCAAAGAGAGATTTACTTTGCCGTTGGCATTCGGTACGGCGGGTATGCGCGGTACTATCTGCATGGGTATTTCCAATATGAACGAGTATACCGTCGCAAGAGCGACGAAGGGCTTGAGCGACTATATAAATTCGCTTGGAGGAGACGAGGCAAAGAGAGGCGTCGTCATATCGTACGACACGAGACGTATGTCATTTGAATTTGCGTTGACTTCGGCAAGAGTGCTTGGCGCAAACGGCATAAAGGTGTCGTTGTTTGAAAACGTAAGGCCGGTGCCCATGTGTTCTTTTGCCGTGAGAGAACTCAATTGCATTGCAGGTATCATGATTACCGCAAGCCACAATCCAAAGGAGTACAACGGATATAAAGTATACGGAGAGGACGGAGCGCAGATGTCTCCCGAGGCTACCGCAGGCGTAGTTAAGTTTATTCAAAATACTCCGTACTTCGGTTTGGCGCAAGAAGACGTCAAGACGACGTGTCACAAAGACATCGAGGGCAAAGACGGTTTTGCGTTGAGCGAGCATATCACAGTCATAGGAAAGAGCCTTGACGACAAGTATTACGATACCATATCTAAGTTGTCGCTCTCTAAAGAGGCGGTAGAGAAAGTAGGCAAGGATATCAAGATAGTATATTCGCCTATACACGGCTCGGGATTCGTACCCGTGACGACGATGCTTGCAAGAATGGGCATCAACGTGTCCGTAGTCGAAGAGCAGAAATATCCCGACACGGAATTTTCCACCGTGGTTATGCCAAATCCCGAACAGCCCGACGCGCTCAAGATGGGCATTGACCTTGCAAACAAGTTGGGCAGCGATATCGTAATAGGCACAGACCCCGACTGCGACAGAATGGGTATTGCAATAAGAGACAACAAGGGCGAGTTTACGCTCCTCAACGGCAATCAAATCGGCGCGATGCTTATGGACTACATACTCATGCGTCACAAGGAAGAGGGTACGTTGCCGAAGAACAGCGCAGTCGTCAAGACGATAGTCACCACGCGCCTTGCAGACAAGATAGCAAAGAGCTACGGCGCAACGGTATACGACGTGCTGACGGGATTCAAGTTTATCGGCGAAAAGATAAAGGAATGGGAACAAAACGGCAAACACACCTTTATGTTTGGCTATGAGGAAAGCTACGGATATCTCTCGGGTACGCACGCAAGAGATAAGGACGCGGTCGTCGCAAGTATGCTCTTTGCGGAGATGGCTTGCTATTATACCTACAAGAAAGTTTCGCTTTTTGACAAGCTCAATTCTTTGTTTGAAAAGTTCGGCTACTTTGTCGAAAGCAGCAAATCCATTGCATTCAAGGGATTGGACGGTATGGAGCAGATGGCAAACATAATGAAGAAGTTCAAAGATACCGACTTGAGCGAGGTCGCAGGCGTGCCTATGATAAGCAAGCTTGACTTGGAAGCCGGTATGGTCAAATACTTTGAAGACGGCAGAATCGAGATGTCGGATTTGCCGACCGCCAACGTAATCAAATACGAGTTCGGCGACGACGAGTGGCTTTGCATACGTCCAAGCGGCACCGAGCCGAAACTCAAGATTTACGTAGCCACCAAAGCCGAGAACAAGCAAAAGAGCTTGGCTGTCGCATATACACATCTCCGAGCCCACGAGACAAGAGGCAATCACGTATGCCCTCTTCTGCTTGAAAAAAAAAAGGGGTGGGGGCGGGGGGGGGGGGGGG
>CAMWSW010000017.1 GCA_947176975.1 uncultured Clostridia bacterium
CGTATGCGCCGAGCGAGTTGATAGCAACGTTGAATATATGTCCTATCAAGTATATTACTATCGACACGATCACACCCAAGAACTTGACAGGCAACATTCCCGATATTACGTCTGCAATCTGATTGAATACCATTGCTATAACGCCCGTCGCCAAACCCAGACCGAACAAACGCGTATAGCTCATCAAGTCTGAAAAGAAATTGATGATACCGTAAAGCGACGAGAAAGCGCCCGTTACTTTCTTTGCTCCCTTCTTGCCGAAAGTACCCGCAAGCATTAACAACACGAGTCCCAAGACAAGGAGTACTATGCCCAGGTATTTCGCCCAACTTCCCAACTTGCTTGCCAAAGCGATTCCGCCTATGCCAAGCGCAAGGAAATACCAACTGAACGCAGAGGAAATACCCCAAAGCCATTGTCCTTTCTTTATCAGAGCAACCATATTGATTGCCATACCTACGAACATCTGTATCAAACCTACCGCAAGCGATACGACTAGCAACGGCATAGGTTCTTCTATAGGATTAAACCAATACCACATTCCTATATCTTTTGCGCTCACACCGAAATACGAACCGAATAAAAATCCCCAGATAATCGTCGAAATTCCGCCCATAAATACAATCTTGACAAGATTGAGTTGACCCTTAGGCGGTCTTCTGATTGCAAGGACGAGTCCTGCGCCCAAAGTGAGCAACAAGCCGTAACCTGCGTCGGAAAGCATAATTCCAAACATAAGGAAGAAGAAAAACGCAACGCCCGCGTTGGGATCAATCTCCTTATATGCAGGCACGGAATACATATTCGTCACGCTCTCATACGGCGAAACCACTCCGTTGTTGATTGCAAGCGTAGGTACGTCTTCGCCCTCAAGCGGGTCTCTTATCAAAAACGCAAGCGAAAGCGGACTGTCCGTCAATTCCTTCTCCACTCTTTGCGCCTCGCTTTGAGGCAACCAAGCTTCCATATAATAAGTAGCTTCCGTGACTTGCGTATTGTTTCTGCTTTGCGCCTTTGCCACTTCGAGCGTGATGAAGTCGTACAACTTCATTACGTCTTCTCTTATGCTCTCAAAGGTCATAATTTTTTCGACAAGACAATTGCTTTGCTTATCTATATTATCAATTTTGCTGTAGCACTCTTCGATAATTTGACTTGCCGTCTTGCTCTCGTCAATAGTGCATACGGCAAATTCAACCTCTGTCAAAATCTCTTGAATTTCTTCTCTCTTTTCTTTGGGTATTACTATCGCAACGCCGCTGACTTCAACTCCGTCAAACACTTCGTATTCGCCGCCCTTATCTTTGATGCTCTCCAAAAGAGGAAGTTTGACATTCTTGACTTCGCCAAGCAATACGTTGACGGTCTTGGTATCTTTAAATCGGGAAAATGGAGCGTCCATATTCTTATACGGCGTCATAGAAGCAAGCAAATTATTTTGTTTTTGCTTTTCTGCTTTAAGCGAAATAATCTCGTCTTTGCAAGCTTTAAGTTCTTCTATTTGCGAAAAAATATCCGCCTCGATGTTTTGCAAATCTTCAAAACTCTCGTAGGTGATAACAGGTCTTACCGCAAACATACCTCGCCCTTTTGCGGGAGTATAATCTATCTTGTGCTCCTTGGCGAGTTTTTTTGCGGTATTCTTATATTCCTTGACTGTCTCCAAGCAAAATTCCAGCTTGGCAAGTTTGACTTTGTTTTCGTCGATATCCTGTTGGATATCCACCGCCTGCATCTTGTCGATTTTTTGCGTAGCAACCACTTCTGCGCAACCCAACTTGTGCAGTTTTTTAATCAAAGTATTACGCTCTGCGACGTTGCCTATCAAAAGCAACTTCTGCATATTACTTAATGCCATACTTACCTTTCAACTCTTTGATAATGCTTGCCGTGACTTTCTTCTTATTCTTATCAAGCGTAGCCGTCATAGCGTCGGCTTGCTTTTGAGCCTCTTCGAGCTGAGCCGCCCTCAACTCCGCTCCTTTCTTTTCTCCCGCCTCGATAGCAGATTGCTCTTTGGCGTACTGTTCGTCCTTTGCGCTCACAATCATAGCGTCGGCTTTGACCTTAGCTTCATTGACGATATTATTCGACTCGTTGACAGATGCCTTGACAATTTCCTGCGCCTTGTCTTCTGCCTCGATAATGCTGTCTATCATCTCTTCAATCATATCAATTCTCTCCGCCCTATTATTTGAAATACTTTCTCTCAATCTCGCTTATCTTGGCAACTCTGCCCGTGTGTCTTCCGCCCTCAAACGGCGTATCAAGCCACACTTCAACCATTTGTCCTGCAAGTTCTTCACTGACGATTCTTCCGCCCATGGAAAGGATATTTGCGTCGTTGTGCTGAGCGCACATTTGCGCGGTAAACAAATCGTGACATACCGCAGCTCTCACGCCTTTGACTTTGTTTGCGGCAATGCTTATGCCTATGCCAGTACCGCAAAGGATGATGCCTTTGTCAACTTCGCCTTTGGATACGGCCTCTGCGACCTTCAATGCGTAATCGGGATAATCAACCGACTTGGTGTCATTGCACCCCATATCGATTATTTCAACACCGTTGTTCTCCAAAACCTTAATTACGGTAGGCTTCAAATTTATTCCGCCGTGGTCACATCCAATTGCTATCTTCATAAGCGCTCCTATCCTTTTGTATACTCGATTATTTTATCACAATTTCCAAAATTATGCAAGACCTAATTTTTATTTCCTTTATAATATGCTGAAAATAGGCAAAATTTTACTCACTATTTTGTCGAATTTTAATTACGACAGCTTCCTTTGCGCAAAACGCACTATCTTGTCCATACCTCGTCTTAACTGCTTTTCTACCGCGCGATAATCTGCGCTATGTCCGCCGTACGGGTCGATTACGTCTCCGTCGCCCGTAACGTCGTCAAAACAAAAGAGCTTTTTGCCGTCTACTTGACCGGCAAGCATTGTTTTGTGAGCTCTCGTCATCGTGACTACCATATCGCAACTTGCTAGCAACTTTGGCGTCACAGGCTGGGACTTGTGGGTAAAGAATATATTCATCTCTTCTACAATCTCGGCGGTATGCTCGCTCATAGCTTCTCCGTAACCGCAATAAATACCTGCGCTGTCGACCTCTATGCCTTGCAAGCCCTCGTTGTTTATCTTTTGCTGCAATATTGCTTGCGCCATTGGCGAACGGCAAGTATTGCCCGTACATACAAATAAAATCTTCATATACGTTTACCTCCGCTGGCTTTGTTTATTCTGTTCATAATCGACGCTCCAAGCCCCTCATTTCCAAAGTCTTGGCAAATGATATAATCGTACTTATCCTGCGCCTCGTGCATTGCGCCGTATATATTTCGCATAGCATCTTCGTCATTTGCTCCAAGGTCAATGACGTTGATATCGCCTTTGCCTAAATCTTTGAGATAACGGCTCGTTGCAAGTACGACGGGATTGAGTCCGTTTGCCTTTTGGCGAACATACTCGTCCACTGCGCTCTTCGGACTTGTCGCAACGACCATTTCGCAACTTGGCGCGTAATGCTTATATTTCATTCCGGGGGCTTTAGCCACTATTATTTTTCCGTCAAAATTCTTGACCTTGCCAAGTACGTTTGCAAGCAACTCCTGCGTGATTGCGCCGGGACGCAATATCGTCGGCACCTCCGCCGTCATATCGACTATCGTCGATTCTATACCCACTTCGCAAGCTCCGCCTTGCAAAATGAGCGGCACGCGTCCTTGCATATCTTCAAAGACGTGTTCTGCGCGCGTTGGGGATATCTTCGTCGACGTATTAGCCGACGGCGCGGCTATAGGCACTCCGCACGCCATAATGAATTGTCTTGCGACGGTATGTATAGGAAAGCGTATTCCCACGGTGTCAAGTCCCGCCGTAACCTCGTCGGGCACTGCCTTTGACCTCTTGAGGATCACGGTGATAGGTCCGGGCATAAAAGCCTTTATCACAGCCTTTGCTTCGTCCGATACGTCAATCGCAAGTCTGTCTATCCAAGATATATCTGCAATATGCGCAATGAGAGGATTGTCCATAGGTCTGCCCTTTGCCTCAAATATCTTGCGTACTGCATCCCCGTCAAAAGCGTTGGCGCCGAGCCCGTATACGGTCTCGGTGGGAAATACTACGATATCTCCGCTTTTGATAAGTTCGACAGCCTCGTCAAGTCCTTGCTCAATAGATACAATCTTGGTTTGCATATTTTACACCTTTGCGCTTATTGCTTTTAAATTGCCGTATATGTTGACTTTGCCAAGTCCCGCAGGCAAAAATACCGTATCTCCCAAGTCGAGAGATATGCAGTTACCGTCCGCCATAATTGCGCCGCTGCCGTCGACCACGGTCAAAGATACGAAGGAATCTTCGCCGACTTCAAAAGTATATTCTTCCTCGCAGGTAATCTCGCTTGCCGTAAAGTATTTGCAACTTGCAAGAGTCACCGTATTATCGTCGACTCTCACGGAATTTTCGTTGGCTTTGACGACCTTTGCCGTGTCAGTCACGTCGAGAGCCTTGTCGATATGCAACGCTCTCTTGTTGCCCTTGTCGTCTACTCTGTCGTAGTCGTACAGCCTATAAGTAATGGAAGAGTTCTGCTGTACTTCGCAGAGCAATATTCCGCCGCATATGGCGTGCACAGTGCCGGCAGGTATAAAGAGGCAGTCTCCCTTTTGCACTTCAATGAAATTGAGGTAATCTGTTATTTTACCTTCCGCCAAAGCCTGTCCGAGTTGTTCTTTTGAAATAGGCTCTTTAAAGCCGCAATATACGCCGCTGCCTTTCTTTGCGTCGACGATATACCACATCTCCGTCTTTCCGTACTCTCCCTCTTCGCGCAAAGCATATTCGTCGTCGGGGTGTACTTGTATTGAAAGATTGCTCTTGCTATCAATGAGTTTGACAAGTATAGGGAAAAATGAAAACTCCTTGCCCTTTGCTCCCAAAAATTGTGGATTTTCTTCAAGCACGCTAGAGAGTTTGCGAGAGGAAAATTCGCCGTTGACGACGATACTCTCGCCCTTTTCGTGACAGGCAAGTTCCCAGCTCTCGGCAATATTTGCGCCAAGTCCTTTCTTATTCCACTTATCGTTCATAAGTCTTGTTCCGCCCCACACCGCTTCGACGGTAGCAGGAACTAATTTCATAGGATAACTCATTGTATATACCTCGTATCTATTATTTTCTTTTTGAATTCGTCATACTTTCACAACCGATTTGGGAAATACGACTTTGAATTGACTGCCTACGCCAAGTTCGCTCTTGAGCGTAATCTTTGCGCCGTGAATTACCGCGATTCTCTTGACGATTGCAAGCCCAAGTCCCGTGGAACTCTCATTGGTATAGGTGCGCGACGCGTCGACTTTATAGAATCTCTCAAAAAGTCTGCCTTGATGTTCTTTGGATATGCCTATGCCGTCGTCGTTCACTTCAAGCGTGACGTCGTCTTTGCCCTCACTCAAAATGACGTCAACGCAACCGCCCTCTTTATTGTACTTGATTGCATTGTTGACGAGATTTGTCACCAACGTGGCAATCATCTTGGGTCTGCAAATCAAGCGCGCCTTTCCCGTCAAATTCAACTTCACTCCCTTGCTGTCGGCGACGCCTTTCATCTCCTTGACGACTTGACGGCAAAGTTCAAGCATATCGGTAGAAGACAAGTCTTCGTTGTCCATATCGGCGTCGAGTTTTGACAGTTTGAGCATATCGTCAATGAGCGACTTCATTCTGCCTGCGTTGGAGTTGATTTCTCTTATGCACACGTCAAGTTGTTTTTGCGATACGCCATCCATAGTCATGAGTTCGGAATAACCGCTGATTGCCGTCAATGGCGTCTTGAGCTCGTGTGAAGCATTGGCAAAAAACTCGCTTCGTATCTTTGCGCTGTTGGCTTCCATAGTGACGTTGGTGAATATGATTATCATTACGTCGCCCGTGATGACGTCGCTCTCTTCCACGATGTCAAAGCTCGTCTCCACTCTGTATATCTCGTCGCCAATGGTTATCTCGCCCACGTAATACTTCTTGTCGGCAAGCGACTGCTTGAGCGCAGCAAGCAAATCTTCGTTGTCAATTAGATAGCCGAGATCGACTCCCACCACGTCGTTTTCTTTGCCGAAAATATCCAAAGCTACGTTGTTGTTGAGCACTATTCTGCCGCTTTGAGATACGACGATTATACCTTGGTTGACGGAGTGCAGAAGTATCGACGATTTCTTTTGTTCGTATTGCAAATTGACAAGGTTTTTGGCGATTTCGCCCGCGATATCGTCGACCTTTGTCAACACGGCTTTGAACTCGGGAAAGTTGAGTTTTTCCGGCACTTGCATAGGCGTGTATTCGCCGTTGTTTATGTCCACAAGAATTCCCTCGAGTTTCTCAAAAGGTATCGTAGCAAACTTCATATTGAGCGTCAATGCAAAATACGACGCAAGTATTACGCCCGCCCATATGAGCACGGCAATGATGACGATAAGGAAATAAGGTCCCGTGTTGTAGATTACGTCTACCGAACACATCAGTATCAAATAACCGCCCTCAAAATTTTCGTTTTCCACTTTGACGGCGTAATTGATTGCCATTCCTTTTTGATAGGAACTACCCAAGAAAAAATGCTCTCCCTTTTTCTCGGCTTTTTCAATATGGCGCATAATTCTGCGGTCCAAATCAAGCTCTTCGGGGGTGTTTTGATAGCTCACTTGTTTGTTGCTGTCAAAGACTACTATCTTATAAAACTTTTCTTTTTCGTCAGGCTCTTCCAAAGCGGCGCTTATATCTTCAAAACTCTCAACCTCTCTCAACTTGTCGACAACGAAATTCGTCTCTTGATTGAGAAAGTCTTTGATTGAATTGATAGTATAAATATTGAAAACAAAAAAAGTCAAAGCAACGGTAACGAATACCGCTACCGTCATTATCAATATAACTCTTCTCAAAATTTTGTTTTTCATATTGAGTATATTATATTACGCATAGCCCGAAAAGTCAAATACATAAAATTGCGCATTATGTAAAGTAAATATAAATCTCCCCTCTCGTTTGACGAGAAGGGAGATAAGCAAAAAATATACTTTCTATACTTTAGCCTCACTTTGAGGCAAACACAAATTTATATCCAACGCCGCGAATCGTCAAGATAAACTGCTCGTCGGAGAACTCGGCAAGCTTTGATCTCAAAGACTTTATGTGCATATCAAGCGTACGCGTCTCGCCTACGAATTCGTAGTCCCACACTTCGGAGAGTATTCTCTCTCTCGTCACAACGCAATCGGCATTCTTGATGAGCAAGGCAAGCAAATTATACTCCTTGAGGGTGAGATTGACGACTTGTCCGTTGACGTATACGACGTGCTCGGCATTGTTGATTTTGACAGGTCCGCATTCAATGAGGTCTTCTTCACTCTTTCTGCCGCCCGACTTACGCAAATTTGCCTTGACTCTTGCAATGAGCTCAAGCATGCCGAACGGCTTGGCGATATAGTCGTCCGCGCCCGCGTCGAGACCTCTGACCTTGACGCTCTCATCGCCCTTTGCGCTTGCAATAATGACGGGTACGTCTTTCGTCAAATTATCTTGCTTGAGAAGAGAAAGCGCCTTGAGTCCGTCCATACCGGGGAGCATCAAATCCAAAATGATTATGTCGGGAATTTGCTTTTTCAATGCCTCGAACATATCTTCCGCCCTTACGAAACTCGTGCAGTCGAACTTGTCTTGAAAGGCAATCTCGTAAAGTCCTCTTATGCTTTCGTCGTCTTCTACTACAAAAACTTTATATTCCATAAATCCTCCTTTGAGCGCAAAAATTTATCCTCAAACAGTGTAACACAACATATATACTGTGTAAATACCCATTACAAAAATCTAAAGATAAATTTGGCAAAATTTTACAATCAGAGACTCTTCAAATAAAAGTCACAGTCGAATCTATCTCCCAATCTTTTGCCGTGGGCAATAAATTCCCAAAACTCGCCCGCCGTCTTATCCACTTCAGTGAGCGCGTCGAGAGCAAGTTTGTCAAGCGTATTGCGCACGTCGACGCACTTGTCGTTTTCATCTTTCTGAATGAGTATATCAAGTCCCAACTCGTTGCCCGACGCCTTGAATACGAATACTAAAAATTTACGCCACAACTTGTTTTGTTTGGAGATGTATTTGAGATACTTCTTCCTATCTTTCAAGGTCTTTTTAATATTTCCCGGCGTGGTATTGAGATATTTTGCCACGACTTCTTGCGTAGACGAATCGCTGACCTGAAAACGAAGATACTTGTTGTCAAACGGGTCTTCGCCGTATTTTATCAACAGCTTTCTGTCGTAATCCGTCTCTATGACGAAATGTCTTGCCACTCCCTCAGCTTGCATCTTTTCAATAAAGGGGTGCGTGCGTGAGTCGAGAATAAAGTGGGTGTAATATCCCGCAAGAAAAGCTATGTCGCCCTCTTTCGTGCAACTGTCCACAGCCTTTTCTCTGAAATTCTCCAACTGCTCTCGTACGTTCTCTCTGTGGAGCTTTGAGCCGTAACTGCGTACGTCGTTCTTCTTATACGGCTTGTAATAAAACAGCAAGTCGCCCCCTGCAGTGCCAAGGTCGTAGAACTTGCGGTTGTCCTTGATTATTTTTTGCAATTCTTGGGGGAATTTAGCAATACATTTTTCCCCAAAGAGATAGTGAGCATATATTGACGGCATAGACTCACCTCGATTACTTAATCATGTCTTTGAGCAAATTCTCGAGATACTCTTTTCTCTCTTCGGAATTGTTCAAATCCACTCCGCTACGCAATCTTATCACGTCGGTGCGCAAAAAAGACTGCTCAATGATATAAATGACTCTTGAAGCAATAAGATATGCCTTTTGGTCATCATATGAAGGCTTGCAATCTTTGACGATAGGGATATACGCGTCGATAAGCTCAGACGTGGTGTCATCGTTTGAAGTATTGCCAAGGTCGTATATCAACGCCACTTTCGACACGTTGGGTTTTGTGTAAAGATAATCAAAGGTCATAAGGCACAAATAATTGAGCTTTTCCTTTGGCTTCATATATGCAAGCGAAGTCCTTACCTTGTGGAATTCTTCGACGATTGCCATAATCATCTTCTTCACACAGCGGTTGACAAGCACTTCTTTTGAGCCGAAATGGTAATTGACGAGTCCCACGCCAATGCCAAGTCTGCCTGCAAGTTCTCTAATCGTGAGCTTTTGAGGGTCGTCTCCCTTTTCTTCGAGTATGGCTATCGCCTCGTCGATAATCGCGTCTTTAGTTACTTTCATAAACACTCTCCATATTTGAACATTGTTCAACAATATTATAAGTTATCCTTTGCGTATTGTCAACGGATTTTTACCTCAAAAAGCATTTTTTATTTTGCATACATTTACTTCCATTTATTTATTGCGCGTGATATAATTAGAAAAAAATACGAGGCGAATATGATACATACAAATTTAAAACATAACGATTTTTATAAATCTATCGACGAAAAGATAGCTCTGTGTCTTCAAAAGAGCAAGACGCTTGACGAGAATACGCCTTGCGGCAAATACGTATTGAGCGACGACGTATACGTCAACGTGACGGAATATTCTCCAAAGCCAATCAGTGAGGCAACTCCCGAGACGCACAACGTATACGCAGATATTCAACTCATTTTGTCGGGTGAAGAATATATAGGCTACGCCAAGACTTCTCTACTCACTCCGACAACTCAATACGACGAAAACAACGACATTCAGTTTTGGCAAGGCGAAGTTGCGCTCCTCTCAATGCAAAAAGGCGATTGGGCGCTCTTTATGCCCGGTGAAGCGCACGCTCCCGGTTTGATAAAATCGGGCGCTAAAGTCAAGAAAGCAATATTCAAAATCAGATATAACTAAAATAATTTTCGATTCTTCGACTACACTTCGTTTCGCTCAGAATGACGCGTTCAAGACGAAACTTGTGCTTTAAACGAGTCACCCTGAGCGTAGTCGAAGGGTCTATTTTCTTTTCATAGTTCTTTGTTCTTTCAAAAGGTCTTGATACCTCTCGATTTGGTCTTCTCGCAAATCAATCATATTCTTTGCTACTTTGCAAGCTTGCGCGTCTGCTATGATGACTTCCGTCTCTTTGACTTTTATCTTCGTACCGTCGCCCGTAGCGTCTCTCTTGATGTCCTTGAGGTACTCGTCTTCCATCTTGAAGAGCGCAACAGTCATATCTTTCTTGATTGTCAACTTAAGTAATGGATTGACGGTAGACTGTCCTATAGTGATTGCGTACGTTGCTTTCTTCTCTTTGGAGTTTGGCTTTGACAAAGCGTACTGTCTCAATCCGTCGAAGTACTTTTGTTGTTGCTTTGAAAGCAAAGCGTATGCTTCGTCAAGCGTAAGTCTTGGAGCGACTTCTTTCTTTGGCTTGCTTGGCGCAACTACCTTGACTTCTTTCTCCACTACCTTTTCGACGACCTTTTCTACAGGCACTTCCTTGATTACTTCCTTCTCGACAATTTTCTCGACTTCGACAGGTACTTCAACCTTGACTTCTTTCTCGACAATCTTTTCCACTTCGACAGGGACCTCCACTATCTTCTCTACCTCTACGGGTACTTCAACTACTTTTTCCACAACTTTTTCTACGGGAACTTCAACGACCTTCTCAACCACTTGCGTTGCCGCTACTTGTTGAATTGGGTCTCTTTCCAACAACTTGCTGATGAGCGCTTCTTGATTCCTCATAAGCTGCTCGATTCGCTCGTCATTTTTCTCCATAATGTTGTGAATCTTTTCATCGTTCTTTTCTATCATTGCTTGGATTTTTTCGTCATTCTTGTCGCTCTGTTCAATGAGTTTCTGCACGAGTTCGTCATTGGTAGAAGCTTGCTGCGGCAAGAGCTGTTGTACTCCCGGAAGCAATGCCGTAACAGTATCGGAGATAATACCGCGAATATCATCTATGCCGTAGCCTCCGCCCATATATCCGCCTTGCGGCATACCTTGCCCCATATTACCTGCGTTGCCGCCAAACATACGCATTAGCAATGCTTGCAAATCTTCGTCACGGCGCATATTATCTTCATCTCGGCGACGTCTATATTCGTCGTCTCTGCGCGCATATTCTTCTTCTCTTCTGCGCTCATCGGAATTCTTTTCATTGCGCGCATACTCTTCTTTTGCGTCTTCAAATTCTTCTTCGACTTTGGTGAGCATATTCTTTTCGAGTATCAT
>CAMWSW010000018.1 GCA_947176975.1 uncultured Clostridia bacterium
ACGATAATAGGGGCGCTGAAAGGCAAGAATATCAAGAATCTCGGCAGCGGCAACCCCGGTACGATGAACGTAATGAGAAGTATCGGCAAGGGCTGGGGCGCGTTGACTTTTGCATTTGATTGCGCAAAGGGCGTTGCTTTTGCGCTCATAGGCAAATTTGCTATTGACGGCGGTTCTGCCGATTGGATGTTCATACTCGGCGCAGTCGCCGTGATAGGACACATATTTCCCGTATACACGAAGTTCAAGGGCGGAAAGGGCGTGGCCACGACGCTTGGAATGTTTTTGGTGGCGACTCCCATAGTCGGACCATGCGTATTGCTTGGGCTTGTGATATATTTGTTGTTCTGCAAAATAGGATTTATCGGTTCGTATCTTGCCGTCACGGCTTTGACGATAGCCAATTGCATAAAATATAAAAACAGCGTCGCGGCAATCGTATGCTGTCTTGTCGTATGGCTACTCGTCATCATCAGGCACAAAGACAACGTCAAGAGATTTTTGAAGGGCAAGGAAAATACGCTTTCCATAGTCGGCAAGAACGAAGTTAAGGAAATAAACGAAGAAGAATCTAATGTGTCTGACGACGTACAAAATGATTCGCAAGACGAGGATATCAAAGATAATTCGGAAGAATAAGAGGTGAATATGAAACTTGGAGTAGTAGGACTTCCCAACGTGGGAAAAAGCACGTTATTCAATGCAATTACGCAAGCGGGCGCAGAGAGCGCCAATTATCCTTTTTGCACGATAGAGCCCAACGTCGGCGTGGTGGCAGTGCCCGACGAAAGATTGGATCTTTTGGCAAAGCTTTACAACAGCAAAAAGGTTACGCCGACTGCGCTTGAATTTGTGGACATAGCCGGGCTTGTCAAGGGCGCGTCCAAGGGCGAAGGACTTGGCAACAAATTCCTTTCGCACATAAGAGAAGTCGACGCGATAGTGCACGTCGTCAGATGTTTTGACGACGCCAATATCACTCACGTAGACGGCAGTGTCAATCCCTTGAGAGATATTGAGACGATAGAATTCGAATTGATATTCGCCGATATGGAGAGCGTGCAGAAGCGCGCCAACAAGGCTAGGACTTCGGCAAAGGGCGGAGATAAGAAATATCTCGTCGAAGCCGATCTTATGGACAGGATATACGCTGAGTTGGAGAAAGGCACGCCTGCAAGATTGATAGATATGACGGATGACGAAAAGGAAATCGCAAGAGATTTGTTCTTACTCACTTCCAAGCCAGTCATTTACGCCGCCAACGTAGGTGAAGACGACGTGGCAAACGGCGGCAACGAATACGTGACCAAGGTTGAGGAATTTGCCAAAGCGCAGGGCGCGAAGACTATTATGATATGCGCAAAACTCGAAGAAGAACTTGCAGGTCTTGACGAAGAGGACAAAGAGCTTTTCAGAGAGGAATACGGTATCAAGCAAAGCGGACTCGATCAACTCGTGTCGGCTTGCTACGATTTGCTTGGACTTATCAGTTATCTGACGGCAGGCGAGAAAGAGACGAGAGCTTGGACTATTACCAAAGGTACGAAAGCTCCGCAGGCGGCAGGCAAGATTCACAGCGATTTTGAGAGAGGTTTCATAAGAGCCGAGATAGTCGATTGGAAGGTGCTTTTGGAGTGCGGTTCTTACGTCGCGGCAAAGGAAAAAGGCAAGGTAAGAAGCGAAGGCAAAGATTACGTAATCAAGGACGGCGACGTAGTGCTTTTCCGTTTCAACGTATAGGATTTGAGGATTATATGGATTATAAACAACTTATTATTGACAGCATAAAAATAGATTCCTTGGACAAGCAGGAATTGCTTGCGCTCGTGACTACTCCCAAGGACAGTTCTATGGGCGATCTTTGCATACCTTGTTTTAAGCTTGCAAAGGAGATGAAAAAGCCTCCAATGGTCATTGCCGAAGAGATAGCAAAGTCCGTAGATAAAGGGGAGATGATAGAACAAGTGACGGCAGTCGCGGGATTTGTCAACTTCAAATTCGACAATGTGAAGTTTGCAAAGCAAGTTCTTTCCGACGTGTTGGCAAAAGGCGAAGATTACGGCAAGAGCATGGATGGCAAGGGCAAGACGATATGCATTGACTATTCTTCCGTCAACATTGCAAAGCCTTTCCATATGGGACATTTGCTCAACACTGCGCTTGGCGGAGCTATATACCGCATATATACCGCGCTTGGTTACAACGTGGTGGGTATCAATCACTTGGGCGATTGGGGTACGCAGTTCGGCAAGCTAATTGTAGCGTATAAGTTGTGGGGCAACAAAAAGGATATCGAAGAGAGAGGCGTGAGAGCGCTTGTAGAGATATACGTCAAATTCCACAAAGAAGAAGAGAAAAATCCCGCGCTTGCAGACGAGGCGAGAGCGTGGTTCAAAGCTATTGAGACGGGCAATAAAGAAGCTTTGGAATTGTTTGAATATTTTAAGGAAATCACGCTCAAGGAAGTCAACAGAATATACGATAGACTGCATATCAAATTCGACAGCTACGCAGGCGAATCTTTTTACAACGACAAGATGCAGCCCGTGCTTGACGAGCTGACGGCAAAGGGACTCTTGCAAGAGAGCGAGGGCGCAAAAGTAGTCATGTTTGACGACGGAATGTCGCCTTGCTTGCTCCAACGTTCCGACGGCGCGACGCTTTACGCCACGAGAGATATGGCTGCGGCTTTTTACAGAAAGAATACTTACGACTTTGACAAGTGTCTATACGTAGTTGCGTATCAGCAAAATCTTCACTTCCAACAGATTTTCAAAGTACTTGAGATGATGGGATGCGAGTGGTCGAAAGATATGGTACATGTGGCGCACGGAATGGTATCATTGGAGAGCGGCGCAATGTCCACTAGAGAGGGCAACGTAGTATTTCTTGAGGACGTGCTCAACAGCGTAGTGGAAAAGGCAAGAGCTGTCATTGAAGAAAAGAATCCCGACCTTGAAGACAAGGACAAGATAGCCGAGCAAATCGGCGTAGGCGCAACGCTCTTCGGCGTGCTTTACAACAGCAGAATAAAGGATATGGTATTCTCCTTTGACAAAGTACTCAACTTTGAGGGAGAGACGGGACCGTACGTGCAGTATACCTACGCAAGATGCAACAGCCTCTTTGACAAGTGCGGAGAGATAGGACAGGAAATAGATTACACGGGACTTGACAACGCGTCCAGCAAAGCTATCGTAGCCCTTCTTGACAAATATCCGCAAATACTTCAAGAGGGCGCAAAGAAGTACGAGCCAAGCGTAGTCACGAGATATGCGATAGACCTGTCGCAAGCTTTCAACAAGTTCTACTTCGAGTGTAAGATAAGTACCGAAAGAGAGGGGATTAAGAATTCTCGACTTATGCTGACGAAAGCCGTAAGACAGGTGCTTGGTAATGCGCTTGCGTTATTAGGTATAGAAACCCCAAACAAAATGTAATCGATTAAAAATTTAATTCATACATTTTACATAAAAATCATATAATCACCCTCATCATTTTGTTGACATAAATATTTTAAATGATATAATGATTGTTAGAAGTCTAACAATCGGGTGGCAAATGGAAAAGACGATAAGTTTTGAATTGCATTTTATCAACAATCAAATCAAGAGAATAATCAACTCAATTCCGACTTTGCAGAGCAATGATATAAAGGGAATATACGGACACGTCATTGGTTTTTTGACGGAAAATTCTCATAAAGACGTCTATCAAAAGGATATTGAGGAGCATTTGTCGATCAGACGTTCAAGCGTGACCAATCTTCTCAATCAAATGGAGAAGTCGGGATTGATAGAAAGGCGCTCGGTAGACGGAGACGGCAGGCTTAAGAAGGTGGTATTGACGCAAAAGTCAATTGATATACACGACAGCATTGTATGTGAATTCAAAAAAATCGAAGTAAAATTGCGTGAAGGTATGAGCGAAGAAGAACTTGACACACTTTTCCGATTGCTTGACAAGGTCAAGAATAACGTAGAAAAAGAACAAATATAATAGACAGAATAAAGAAAAAGGAGATTAAGGTGAACACGATAAAGAAATTGATGAAGAGTATCAGACAGTTCAAAGCTGCGTCGATTTTATCGCCCGTGTGCGTTACGATTGAAGTGGCTATGGAATGTATAATACCGCTTTATATGATTGAAATGCTCAAGAGAATAGAAGCCGACAACTCGATCAAGAATATTTTGCTTTACGGCGGAATACTGTTGGCTCTTGCAGCGTTCTCGCTTGTATTCGGAATACTTGCAGGAAAGTTTGCCGCGACTGCGTCGACGGGCTTTGCAAAAAATATGAGACAGGATATGTATTACCGTATCCAAGGCTTTTCATTTTCCAACATAGACAAGTTTTCCGCGCCGAGTTTGGTTACGAGAATGACGACTGACGTTTCCAACGTTCAGCTTGCGTATATGATGATAGTGAGAGTTGCGGTAAGGTCTCCGATAATGCTCATATTCTCACTCATTATGGCATTTGTCATCAACGTCAAAATTGCTCTTATATTCTTGGCTCTCATACCTGTGCTTGCAATAGGCTTATTTGTTATGTTCAAATTTGTAGATCCGATATTTACGAGAGTTTTCAAGAAATACGACGCTATGAACGAATCCATACAGGAAAATATCAAGGGTATCAGAGTAGTCAAGTCGTATGTAAGAGACGGATACGAAGACGAGAAATTTCAAAAGACGTCCAACGACGTGCGTTACGATTTCCTCAAAGGCGAAAAGATAATCGCGCTCTCCGGTCCGCTTATGCAATTCTGTATGTGGTTTTCCATATTGATGATATGTTTTTTGGTGCCTATGTTCGGTGTTAAGGAAGGCGTAAATAGGTCTACGGAGATGTCTTCTCTCATCGTATATGCGTCGCAGATACTGTCGTCGCTGATGATGCTCAATATGGTAATGATAATGATATCTATGGCAAATACGTCGGCAAAGCGTATCGTAGAAGTGCTTGATGAAGAGAGCGATTTACATAATCCCGAAAATCCCGTATACGAGGTGAAGAACGGCGACGTGCGTTTTGAAGACGTTGACTTCAAGTATGACGTCAAGGCGGACAGACGCGCGCTCAAGGGAGTCAATCTCGATATCAAGTCGGGCGAAACCGTTGGCATTCTCGGCGGTACGGGAAGCAGTAAGACGTCGCTTGTCAATCTAATTCCGAGACTTTACGACGCCACAAGCGGTCACGTATACGTCGGCGGTCTCAACGTCAAAGATTACGATCTCGAGACGTTGCGTAACGAAGTTGCCGTGGTATTGCAAAAGAACGTACTTTTCTCGGGTACTATAAAAGAGAATCTGAGATGGGGTAATCCAGACGCTACCGACGAAGAACTCGAGAGAGTATGTAGGCTGGCGCAGGCTCACGACTTCATAATGGGATTTCCCGACAAATATGACACGTATATCGAACAAGGCGGCACCAACGTGTCGGGCGGACAAAAGCAGAGACTTTGTATTGCAAGAGCTTTACTCAAAAAGCCGAAGATACTTATTCTTGACGACTCTACGAGCGCGGTAGATACCAAGACCGACGCCCTTATTCGCAAGGCGTTTGCCGAGGAAATACCTAATACGACAAAGTTTATTATTGCGCAAAGAGTAGCTTCCGTGCAAGACGCTGACAAGATAATTATATTGGATGGCGGCAGCGTAGTCGACGTAGGAAAACACGACGAGTTGCTTGCTCGCAATGAGATATACCAAGAAGTTTATTACTCACAGAACAAGACTAACAACGACAAGGAGGTAAAGGCAGATGGCTCCAAAAAATAGAAGCGTCAAAGGAACGATGTCGATACTTGGCAGACTTATTAAGTATATGTTCAAATATTACAGATTTCCGCTCGTTATCGTGCTTATCTGTATAACGCTCAACTCTATGGCTGCAATAAGTTCGTCGATATTTATCGAGAGAATTGTCAATGACGTCATTACCCCCGGAATTGCAAACGGTTGGGACAGCGTAAAAGACACTTTGCTTACCATCGTTGGTATCATGATAGGAATATATATCGTGGGTCTTATAGCTTCTTTTGTTTACAACAGAATTATGGCGCACGTTACGCAAGGATTTTTGTATCACGTCCGCAACGATATGTTTGAGAAGATGCAATCACTTCCTATCAAGTTCTTCGATACGCATACGCACGGCGATATAATGAGTATCTACACCAACGATACCGACGCTATCCGTCAACTTATCTCGCAGAGCGTTCCGCAAGCCTACGCTTCGCTCGTAGCCATTATTACTTTGCTTGTCACGATGTTGATGTCAAGCGTATGGTTGACTTTGGTCGTGCTTGCCGGCGTGGGTGTAATGGTAATGGTAATTAAGCTTATCGGCGGAAAGAGCGCAAAGTATTTTATTATGCAACAAGTCACGATAGGCAAGACGGAAGGCTTTATCGAGGAAATGATGCATGGACAGAAGGTCGTCAAGGTATTCTGTCACGAAGAGCAATCCAAGACAGACTTTGACGCAATCAACGACACGCTTTTCAAAGCTAGCGAAAAGGCAAACAAATACGCTAATATTCTTATGCCTACGCTTGGCAATATAGGTCACGTCCTTTACGTCGTAGTTGCAATCGTCGGCGGTATTCTAGTGTATTTCGGCGCGCGTAATCTCACCGTGACTGGACTTGCGGTCGAGGGTATTAAGATGGGTGCAATTGTTGCATTCTTGAACATGAGCAGACAATTTACGTTCAATATATCGCAAGTATCTCACCAACTCAACTCCGTAGTTATGGCTACCGCAGGAGCAGGAAGAATATTCAATTTGCTGGATCAAACTCCCGAGACTGACGAGGGATACGTCACGCTCGTCAATGCAAAAGAAGAGGACGGACAGCTCGTCGAATGTGAGGAGCGTACGGGTATTTGGGCTTGGAAACACCCTCACAAAGCAGAGGGAACAGTCACGTACGAAAGACTTACGGGAGATATCGAGCTCAACGAAGTAGACTTTGGTTACGTGCCCGAAAAGCTCGTATTGCACGACGTGACGATACACGCCAAGCCGGGACAGAAATTCGCATTCGTAGGCGCAACCGGCGCGGGTAAGACGACGATAACCAATCTTATCAACAGATTCTACGATATTGCCGACGGCAAGATACGCTATGACGGCATCAATATCAACAAGATCAAGAAAGGCGACTTGCGCAGATCTTTGGGAATTGTCTTGCAAGACACCAATTTGTTTACGGGTACTATAATGGATAATATCCGTTACGGTAGACTTGACGCGACGGATGAAGAGTGTATCGCTGCAGCAAAACTTGCCAATGCGCACGACTTCATCACACGTCTGCCAAGCGGTTATGAGACGATTCTGACGGGCGACGGAGCAAATCTTTCGCAAGGACAAAAACAGTTGCTCTCCATTGCAAGAGCTGCTGTGGCAGACGCTCCCGTAATGATTTTGGACGAAGCTACGTCGTCAATAGATACGCGTACCGAGGCGCTCGTACAGCAAGGAATGGATAGACTTATGGAAGGCAGGACGGTATTCGTAATCGCGCACAGACTATCTACCGTGCAAAATTCCGATATGATTATCGTGCTTGACCACGGTCGCATTATCGAAAGCGGTAATCACGAAGAGTTGATTGCGCAAGGCGGACAGTATTATCAGTTGTATACCGGCGCCTTCGAGCTTGAATGAGCGTGTATATCGGCGCGCCTTCCGCTTGATCGTCGAGTCGACCTCGGGGTCACGTACGGCAAGTACGCTCACCGCTCGGTCGCTCTAGCTAAAGCGAAAATCACACCAATCTCCGCGCTCACGTGAGACTTTAAGTAGTGTCATTTAAAAAAAATAAAAAACGCAGAACATTAAATGTGTACTGCGTTTTTTCATTAATAACTTGCAAATGACTTACTTATCTATTTCAGAGATTTTTTCTTCCATTACTGTCTCACTTTGCACACTTTCAACTCTTGCTCTTTGTTTGTATACCACTTCGTTCATAAAGGCTTTTGAAGAGAAGAGTACCACGCCGAGCGCAAGCACGATTGCGATATCAACGAATACGAAAGAATTGTACGCAAGACTGTATATATATATATTCTGTCCTGCGTCGTTTGCATACGCGCCGAATGCGCATACGCCCGAGAGAAAGTGCGCCATGAATCTCAATACGCTTGCAAGGATTCCGCCAAGCAAGAGAGATACTTGCGGACATTTCTTAAATACCTCGAATTTAGCGAAGATCCCACTCAAGCCTATTGCCGAAAAGGCTATCGGATAGTCGAGCAAGAATTGCACTGGGTGAATTATATACGGGTCTTGTATTGCCTGCAATACGCCGTAGATTAAGCCTACAAGCAAGCCTTTCTTTACTCCAAAGATATATGAGAATATCATAAGAGGGAGCAAAGAAGCAAGCGTTACGCTTCCACCTTGAGGCAACTTAAATAGTCGCACGTAAGAAAGCGCGAAGCTCATTGCAATGCAGACTGCTCCGAATGCGACGGAGCGCGAGTCGAATTTGAAATTCTCTTTTCTGCCAAGCAAGAATGTCAAGCCTACAATCACAGCGATTAGTACGATTGCGCTTATATAGAGTGGCGCGTCCTTGAAATAAGGGGAGTAGTAATCGTCGTTTTTGATATTGTCGACGTAATACTTGCCGATAAGCGCAATGCACACGATTGCGGCTATAATGCAAAGAGCTATTGCGACATATATACATATACCGATAGCCTTTGGGGTGCGCTTTCGCAAATACAGTAAGAACATAAATGCAAAAAGCGCAACGAATAATGCAAAGATAGGCCAGAAGAGAAGGTTTGGCAGTTCGTCACCGTCAGCGCTCTTGACAGCCATCAATACAAAGAGGTTGTTCATTTTTGTCTCCTTTTTCGCCGACGATGAAAATAAAAAGGCGCCCTTTGAAATCGGGGCGCCAATATACTTCCTGCGTTTTACGCTCTTTCGTTCAAGTATTACCTTGTCCGATTCAAGTGGTATAATCTCAGCAAATACCCAATGACAGTCCTTGACATTGGGTCAGCACCCACGGCGAATATATTTATTTTTTACATATTGATAATATAATATAATTTTAGTTTTGTCAAATACTTTTTTACATATTAGAAAAACGGGTCGCAATTCTGCGACCCGCCGTTGTTGTTTGTTTGGTCAAGCCAAATTATTGGCAGTTACCGATTTCAAATTTCGTCAACTTGAGTACCAAGTCAATCGTCATTTTGATACCGCTACCAAAGTCGATTTCTTGAGCTGTATCAGCAAGCTTCTCAGCAGTTTTAGCAGTTACGGAAATTACGCCGTCTTTTACTTCTACTTTAGCTGCGATGCTCATTCTACCTGCATTGTCGCCGGCTGCAGCCTTTCCTGCGCGTCCATGGCTGAATACGATGTTTTTGATTGCAGCGTCGATTGTGATGCCGTTCTTGTTAGCTTCTGCAGTTACGTCGATTGTGGTGTCGCCCAAATCTTTTTCTTTCTGCTTGCCGGTAGCTTCGTCAATGACTTCCTTCTCATACTCAACATCTTTGCCTTCCTTGTCGTCAAACTTGGTAGCCGTTTCGGTTACGCCCCAAATGTTCTTAGCAACAGTGTGGTTCTTTACTTCAACGTTGATTCCGCCGTTTACGAGGACAGTCATATTCTTGATGAGAGCAGCGATAGCATCCATTGTTTCGTCGTCATTGTTGTTGTCGCCGGACTTGTCAGCGTCGCCGGAGGTGTTGCCAGATGTATTGCCGGAAGTTTCACCGGATTGGTCGCCGCTGCTTGGTTCCTTGTCTGCAGGGAGAAGTGGTTTGATTTTGCTTATAACGTCTGGAATAGACAATCCATCCGGAATAATTGCTGCAATAGCTGTACCGAGTTCGCCAATCAAGGAGAGGTCAGTCAAGTTAACTTTACCGTTTCTGATAGATACGTCAAGCTTCAAGTTTGTGTCGGTTTTGCTGTCGATTTTAATGTAAATGGTTGAGATTACCTTTGAAGCGATATCAGAAACCAAATTCAAGATTTCGCTCGTCTTGCTTGCATTGAACTTCGTGCCGATAAGTTTGGTAGGATCGAGATCTGCGCCAAGCTTAATAGTATACGTGCCTGCAGGAATTAAGATAGGGATATCTTTATTGTTAAAGTTTACAGTCACGCCGATTGGAGAATTAAGAGTAAGTTCGCCTTCGGTAGTGAAGTTGATTGCGTTGATTTTCTTATAAGCTGTGTTTGCTGCGAGTGGAAGCGGCGCATCGCTTGCATTGTCGCCGAATACGAAGTTGAGAGCAACGTCTGCGGTGAAATCTTTAGCGATATTGAGACGGAGGAAAGTGGAATCGTCAGATCTCTTGATTACCATATCTTTTTTATTTGCGTCCAACTTTACTTCAAGACCTGCGACGGTTGCATTCTTATAGTTGTCTTTTTGACCGTTTTGCATCTTGAAAATCAATTCAATTTTCAAAGTAGGAAGAATAGAAGCAAGATTTTCGCTAGTTACATCAAGACCAAGTTGTTCTGTATAATCGTCCAATACAGGCAAGAGGGGAGCAGCTTTGTCAAGAACCTTTTGAAGGTCGATAACCAATACTATCTCGTGACCGTCAGTAGCTTGCTTAAGTTCGCACAAGTCAGAAACGATTTTGATGATGCCCAAGAAATCGTCAATGCCGTCTACTACTTTGTCGTTGATTGCGGAAGCTTCGTCATTGCTGACGCCTTTCTTTTCGCTCTTCAATACGTCTTTAACCTTCAAACCGTTGATAACGAAATTTTTAGCCTTGTCGCCGTTGCCAAGATCCAAGTATACGTTACCGCCGGTTCTGCTTTCGGAATAGTAAGCGTTGAGGATGTTTGCGTTCGCCTTCGAATCAACGATAGACAGACCGAGTTCGGATGTTTTTCCGTCTGTTTGGTCCAAAGCTAGGTTTGCGCCGAATCTGATAGTATATTTGCTTTCCGATTCGCCGTATTTAGCGCTAACGTCGAGTTGAGCGCTTGCCTTAAGATTATTTATGTAACGATCTTCGGCAGTGTTCTTAACTGCAGATGAAAGTACATCTTGCAATGATGCATTCAATTCTACATAACCGTTATTGTCTTTTTTGCAACCGACCAAAGCCGTAAGAGCAAGT
The DNA here is from genome assembly GCA_947176975.1 of uncultured Clostridia bacterium. GTDB lineage: Bacteria > Bacillota > Clostridia > Christensenellales > UBA3700 > RACS-045. The sequence continues at coordinate 11,142 of CAMWSW010000018.1, forward strand.
GAAAGAGCCATAACAATTACCAAAATTGAAACAACAATTTTCTTTTTGTTCATAATAACCTCCTAAGT
>CAMWSW010000019.1 GCA_947176975.1 uncultured Clostridia bacterium
ATATTCTTCGCTCTACCTCAACCATATAAATATTATAAATTATGTCGGCAGTGCTGGCCTCGTCTTTAATAGGAGAATTTGTCGCAAATATCGGATAAAATTTACCGTCCTTAAGCGCCAAATTTTTTAACTCAATATTGTGATCGGATGACGCGGATTTAAAGCGTATCAACATAACTACATAATGCTTAAAAAACTCTTCTGAATAAGAGGTGTCCAATATATTAAATTTCTCTAAATCAGAAATAGCCGTAACGATTTCTATCTTAGATTTATAACCCCAATTCTCAATTTTTTCATTAACGTAAACTCTTCTCAAATAGGCTGAAAATGAATTATACTGCGGTACGTCGCGACGTTGTTGCGTGTCGTCGTCTTGTTGAGTATCATCATCTTTTTGGCAAGCGCAAGAATCTTTTCCACACGCACAAGAATCTTTCTGACATGCGCAAAAACATACTAGAGTAATTACCATTACTGATACCAATATGATTGTAATTAAACTCTTCGTGATTTTATTTTTCATATATCCCCCTTTACCCGCAGTACCACGGTTTTGTTTTTTTGATTATACCATATATCTCTATAACCGTCAAGATAGGTATTAGAAGCAAATGCAAATGCGCATGATATAAATTATCATACGCATTGTAATTACAACTCACTTTGTAAATAATTTGTTATTGCTTGGGAGTCATATCGAAGCTGTCGGGATAGAGTTCGCTTATGTTGGTGGTGACGACTTCGCCCTTGTTGTTGGACACGAATATCACAAGGTCGTTGCAAAACTCTTTGATGAACTGTCTTACGATTCCGCAAGGATAAGGCATACTGTCGCCCGAACTGACAATTGCCATTGCCAAAAAGCCTTTTTCACTGCCTGCGATAGCAGTACCCATTGCGACTTGCTCTGCGCAAATGGTAGCGCCATAGCTCACGTTCTCGATATTGCAACCTACGTAAATCTTTCCGCTCTCGCCCATGACTGCGCAACCTATCTTGTATCCCGAATAGGGCGCGTGCGCATTCTTCATTACGAGCAATGCATTCTCAAGTAATCTCTGTCTTTGCATCATAGTTGGTATACCTCCCTTTTATCTCCAAAATACGCTGAGGTTTTCTCTGCTCAAGACTCCCCAACGATCGTTTTGTCTCACTATTGCTTTTCCGTCGGAAAACGGCGTAGCTACGTCGTAGATAAAATCAATAATTTGATTGCCGTCTTGGTCTATATATCCGCTCTTCTCGCCCACTGTAACAGACGCAAGTCCCTCGCTGAAAGACGTCGCGCAGTCGTATTTGAAGTCAATGACGAGATTGTTTTGTCTGTCGATATAACCAAGCTTTCCGTCCATTTCTACGCAAGCTCGCTCTTCAAAAAATCCAAAGGCTTCTTCATAGGACGGCGGTACGATCACGTTGCCCTTCCAATCCTTATAACCCCACTTGCCCTTTCGGCAAAACTTGACGAGGCTCTTTTCCGTGAGAGGTGGTCTCTCGACCTTTTCTACGACGGGACGCTGTCTCTTGCCCATAAGTATCTCCGCCCAAGTCATACCCGCGTACATCTTGCTCAAATATTCGTTGAGAGAATCGTTTTCGCCCTTTTGCTTTTTGTTTTTATTGCGGTTCTTATCTGCGTTTTGTTGTTTTGAATTGTTTTGCTGTCTGTCGCGATTGTCTCGCGCTTGTTGAGGATTGTTCTGATTATTCTTTTGAGGCTGTTGAGTTTGAGGCGTTTCGTCTTGCAAAAATTTGACGCCGAACTTTGCCATAGCCTTGGATATCTCTATGCAATTCTTCTTGCCGATATTTTGAATTTTGTACATTTGCTGAAAAGTCCTGCACGCAAGATCCGCCACGATATTTATTCTACCCGCCTTGAGCGCATTGTAAGTAGCCTCGCTCAATCCAAGTTCTTCAATAGGTCTCATGAGGTCTTGACTCTTCTCTTTGTTTGCCTCCAAGATTTTCTGGGCTGCGCCTTGAGAATCGAACTTTTTCTTATTGTTGTTTTTGTGATAAAACTTATTTTTTGACATATATTCCTTAACTTTGCAGTTCGCTTACTTTTATACGAGTATATTTTAGCATAAATATCATTGATTTTCAATCTTTCTTTATTATATTTCTTAATTATGCTGTACTTTTTTGTTTTAATTTTTAAATATAGTGTGTTATAATACTTTATATGAAAGGAAAAATCTTTGGAATATCATTGATATTGTGTTTGGCGCTCGTCTTGTGTTTTGCAAGCGTGTTTTCCACACGCGACGTAGCGACGGCGGAAAACGTCGACGTACTCGTGTCTTTGGCAGACGACAGTTTGCTCACGGCGTACGGCGATTATTTTGCATATACCAACTCCAAAGGAATCTATCTTGCAAAGGACAACAAAGTGTTGTCTTATCAAGAAAAGAGCGATTTCGACGGTTTTATAGATATTGCAATGAATTCCACTCACATACTCGCGCTTGCCAAAAAAGGCGAACAGAAATATCTTTGGGCGTATGAATACAACGATATGCGCATAGCAAAGATAAACTTCTCACTCAGCGATTTACACGTAGAATATCTTGTGGGTATATACGCAAACGACGACGGCTTCTATGCAATGGAGACCAACAAGCTGATACATATCTCCATAAATCCGCCCGAAGTGTTGTCTCAATATTTCAATTCAAATACCGATTGGACTTTAAATCCCGCTTACGTAAGCGTACAGGATTTCGCGGTGCTCAACAACGTGATGTATTGCATATTGGACGGGGACTTTTACGCTATTAGCGAACAAAATTTCAAAGGTCACGAAGATTTGCCGAAATTTCTCAAACGTAGCGGAGAATTTACCGGCATAAGCGTATCAGGCGACAATATATTACTCTTGAGCCAAAGCGGAGTAAATCAATATAATACTTTGGACTCGTCGTTCTCCACTTTGACAGTAGACGGCATCGACGGGAACAGCAAAATTTGCTCGGGCTACGACAGTAAGAACGATATAAGATACGTTTACACAAAATCAAGTCTCAATGCTGTCAATATGTACGTCCACACAGACGACGATCTTGAGTACTACGGATGCTTTGACAATACAATCTACACTCACCCGACGGATTTCGATATAGTCAAATTATACAAGACGGGAGACGGCGTAACGCTTTATTCTTCCCCAAGACACCTCCAACGTATGGGGATAATTCCTCAGGGCAAATACTTTATTGTATTGAGTGAAAGAGACGAATACTTATACGTATACTATCACGACGCAGTTGAAGACAAAACCCAATACGGATATATCAGAAAGTCGGCAAACATAACGCTTTGCCCCGCAGAAAAAGAAGGAATACTCGGGCAGTACGCCCAACCTTTGCACCAAAACACAGCAATATACAAATATCCTTTTGAAGGCGCAGGAAGCGAAAAGATTCTCGACGCGACGATATTCATGCAACTCATCGTCATTGACAACGTCGGACAGGACGGCGACTTCACTTGGGGTTGGTATAAAGTGGGTTACGTCAACGACGAGGGCAAGACGCAATACGGATACGTCAAGACACAAAATCTTTCGCCGTACACCCAGCTTACCGCTCCGTCGCTTTCCAAGTCGGCAAAATTGACGTCAAAGAAATTGGGACAGTATATCACGCTTTACGCTCTGCCCTTTGACAACGAGGAAGACGCGATCGTCGTCACAGAACTCCCCGAAGGCACGTCAGTGTATCTCAAAGAAAAATTCAACAAAAAGAGCGAGTGGACGGCTGTATATTACGAGGGCAAGACGGCGTACGCAAAGACAGTCAACGTCAAAGCGTCGGGTCTTACTTCTTGGCAAATCGCTTTGGTAATAACTATCCCCTGCGCGGTAGTCGCAATAGTCATCGCAACGGTTTTGATAGTGGCTGCCAAAAAGAAAAAACTCGCTACAAAAATTTATTAGTATATAGGAGGTTTGGCTATGAAATTGACAATGACTCAAAAAATTCTGGCTAAAAAACTCGGTATGCCTTTTGAAGAGGCTGTGACTGCGTTATCCGCAGGTACTCTTACGCTCGTGGAAGTAGACACTGCTCTTTCCAACGACGTGACCGCGCCCGTGGCTATCGACGTGTTCAATAAGGCTGGCGGTCAACTTTATGACGCTGACAAAGTGACTTTCGTACTTGACCACTTCACCCCCAACAGAGACATCAAATCCGCAGAACAATGCAAATGCGTACGCGCCTTTGCAAGAGCAGAGGGCGTCAAGAATTTCTTTGACGTAGGCACGATGGGCATTGAGCACGCTTTGCTCCCCGAAAAAGGTATTGCAAAGCCTTGGTCCGTCGTGATAGGCGCAGATTCTCACACTTGCACTTACGGCGCGCTGGGAGCTTTCTCAACGGGCGTCGGCAGTACGGATATTGCAGGCATTATGCTTTCGGGCAAGGTATGGCTCAAAGTCCCGTCGGCAATCAAGTTCAATTTGATTGGTAAGCCCAGCAAATATATCTCGGGTAAGGACGTGATACTACATATAATCGGTATGATAGGCGTGGACGGAGCTTTGTATAAATCAATAGAATTCGCAGGCGAAGGCGTGAAATATATGACTATGGACGACAGATTCACCATATGCAATATGGCTATCGAATGCGGCGCAAAGAACGGAGTCTTTCCCGTCGACGAGATTACGCAAGAATACGTCAAAGTCTCCTGCGGAAAAACTTTTGAAACCATGCAAGCCGGCGACGACGAAGCTTACGAGCAAGTAATAGATATTGACTTGTCGAAGATTAAGCCGACCGTGGCTTTCCCGCACTTGCCGTCAAATACCAAAGCAGTCGAGGACGTCAAAGAAGATATCGTAATCGATCAAGTAATTATCGGTTCGTGTACTAACGGCAGACTCTCCGACTTGGAGGCTGCAGCAAGAGTACTCAAGGGCAAGAAAGTCAATCCAAACGTGCGTACGATAGTAATTCCCGCCACCAACAAGATTTATCTTGAGGCTATGGAAAAGGGATATATCAAGACCTTTATCGAGGGTGGAGCAATCGTATCTACCCCGACCTGCGGTCCATGTCTTGGCGGACATATGGGTATCTTGGCTAGCGGCGAAGTCGCTGTGACGACTACCAACCGCAACTTCATTGGCAGAATGGGCGCAAAAGACAGCTATATTTATCTTGCCTCTCCCGCTACGGCAATGGCAAGCGCAATTGCAGGCAAGCTTACCTGCGAAAGCAAATTGGAGGTGTAATTATGTTGAAAGGAAAAGTTTTTAAATTCGGCGACGATATAGATACCGATATAATCGTACCTGCGACGTATCTGTCGACTTTTGATCCAAAAGAACTTGCAAAACACTGCATGGAATATACCAATCCCGAATTTTTCAAAGAAGTGAAAGAAGGCGATATAGTCGTCGCAGGAAAGAACTTCGGTTGCGGTTCTTCAAGAGAACACGCTCCTATTGCTATAAAGGGCTGCGGCGTGTCTATCGTAATAGCAAAGTCATTTGCAAGAATCTTCTATAGAAACGCGCTCAACATCGGTCTGTATATTCTCGAATGTCCCGAGGCTGTCGACGGCATTAAAGCGGGCGACGAAGTGAGCGTAGACGTAGATACAGGCGTAATCACCAACTTGACAAGCGGTAAGACCTATCAAGCGCAACCCTTCCCCAAGTTCATTCAAAACATAATCGAATGCGGCGGACTTATCAACGCAATAAAAGCAAAAAAGATCTAGGAGTAAATATTATATGAGTACATTTAATATAGCGGTAATCAAAGGCGACGGAATAGGTCCCGAAGTTACTACCTCTGCGATGAACGTATTGACGAAAATCGGAGAGAGATACAATCACAAATTCAACTTTACCGAAAGTATATGCGGCGGATGCGCGTATGACAAATACGGCGAACCGTTGCCAAAAGAAAGCCTTGATATATGCCTTGCAAGCGACAGCGTACTTCTCGGAGCTGTAGGCGGTCCGCAATACGACAATCTCCCCTACGAGCTTCGCCCCGAAAGAGCGCTCCTCGGCGTGAGAAAGGCAATGGAGCTTTACGCAAACTTGCGCCCTGCAAAGATGTTTGAGGCGCTCAAGAGCGTATGCCCTCTCAAAAATCCAAAGAACATTGATATTATGGTGGTAAGAGAACTTATCGGCGGTATCTACTTTGGCGAAAAGGGCGTGAGAGACGGCAAGATGGGTCGCGAAGGATATGACGTAATGGCATACGGCGAATTGGAAATCGAAAGAATATGCCGTACGGCTTTTGAGCTTGCTCAAAAGAGACGCGGTAAGGTATCTTCCGTAGACAAGGCAAACGTACTCAAGACTTCGGGCGTATGGAGAAAAGTCGTGCACGAAATACACGAAGACTACCCAGACGTAATTCTCGAGGACGTACTCGTGGACAATATGGCTATGCAGCTCGTAAGAGAGCCGTCGCAATTCGACGTCGTCGTCACCGGCAACCTCTTCGGCGACATACTCTCCGACCTTGCGTCGCAATGCGTCGGCAGTATAGGCATTCTCCCGTCGGCTTCTATCAATGAGACTACGAGAGGTCTCTATGAGCCTATACACGGCTCTGCTCCGACGATTGCAGGCAAGAATATCGCCAACCCAATAGCAACTATTCTCTCCGCCGCAATGATGCTCAAGTACGCTTTCAACCTCATGGAAGAGGGCGACGCTATAGAAAACGCCGTCGAGAAAACTCTCAACAGTGGAGCAAGAACGGCTGACTTAAGAGAAGAAGGTCACGAAGTGCTTGGCACGAAAGAGATGACCGACTTGATAATCAAGAATATTTAATTTGATTTTATTTCAACAAACAAAAAAGGCTATTCGATTGAATAGCCTTTTTATTCATTTTAAAATACGAAATCACATATTCTTTTCAATATAATCTACTACGTCGCCGACAGTCTTGAAAGCAAGCGCGTCATCGTCGTCGACTTGAATACCGAATTCATCTTCGATTGCCATAATAATCTCTACTATATCAAGAGAATCAGCCTGCAAGTCATCTTTAAGCGAAGTGCCTTGCGTAATTTTGCTTTGCTCCATGCCGAGTTGATCGGCTATAATTTTACTCAATTTTTCAAGTACCATATCGTCCTCCAAAACTTAAATTAAAGTCGTCTATAATTATATCATTTGCAAGTCATAATGTCAACTCCAAAAGCTTGACTGACTTTATACCAAAGCCATTATTTTGAAGTCCTTTGCGCTTCCGCAGACGCTGACAACGTATTTTAAAAATCTCTTCGTGATAATCATATCGTCGGGCAATTTCTCAAAGAGCATATCTCTTGACAATCCAAGCCCCGTCCATTTTGCATACGCCTCAATTCTCGTCCACTTCTCTATACTCTCGCATACGCTCGGCGATACTTCTCTGTCTGCTCTTTCTAAATCTACGCCGACTTTGCTGTCTGAAAATGCCATTGCAAGCCATCCGTCGGTGTGACTTATGGAAACGTACTTCTTTTGTTTTGAAGATATCAACTGCGGAGCGCCTGAAGGCAAATAATCTATTGTATAAATTTCTCCCTTCGATTTCTTGGAATACTCTTGCAAGATGCGCTCTTTTGCTTGTTGCAAATCTGTATATTGTATGAGATAAATGCTTGTCAAGATGCTTCCTCCACTTTAAGAGACTCTGATGAAGTGAGCGTGAGTAAGATTGCGTAAGTGATTTTTGCGATAAGAAGGATAGGTAGCGCGCTCGTAGCAGAGCTACGGGCGTGATGCATAGACGAACTTAGCGTATAAATCGATAGCAAGGTTGCCACGCGAACTTAATTAGAGGCTCTATTAGCTAGAACTCCCATGAAGAACTCGTCAATTTGGTCCATAAACTCTTCGTCTATGGCAAATACCGTCATTCTTTCGCAATACTCATATCCCACGTTGACGTTGTATTCAAAGATATTGCTCTTGCCAAGCGAAAGTTTTGTCTTCTTGCCCTTGTGAAGTCTCTTGATTTCCTGCTCGACTTCGGGCGGACGGGATAGCGTGTGACCTCTGTCGTCCAAAATAACAAACTTTGCTTGAGGGTTTTTATTCTCCTCATAGTGAATAGCAACGGAGCTGTCATACGGCACCGTCTTGTCGTCTGTGCTGTGCATTACTAGGACAGGTCCATTAAACTTATTGACGCCCTTAATGCCCTTATACAACGCTCTCTTGCCGTACAAAAGGAAATAATGCAAGTACGTCCAAGGTTTTACCAATACCACTGCTTTGCCCGTATATCTCGTCATCTGATACTTGCAGATACCCCAAATATCATTGAAGCCCGAAAGCGTAGCCGCGCCCGTGAGTTTTTGTGCAGTCTTACTGTTGAGTTCGCTGGCAAGACCGTATCCTCCCCAGCTGTGCCCGTACGCCAATAATTTGTATTTCTTAATTTCCTCAATGCTGTCAAGATACTTTATCGCGTTGTCCAAATCTACTTGCGATTGAGTAAGTCCTTTCAATCCCTTACCCTCGCTTTCAAAAGTACCCGTGCAGTCGAAAGCAAATACCAAATACCCTTTTCTTGCAAAATAGTCGTATCTGTTGAGATATCCCGCTCTTGAACAACCAATGCCATGCCCGACTATCAACACAGCTTTGTATTCCGCGACATCTTTATCTACGATAAACTCGCCTGCAAGATTGTTCTTGCCGCTCTTGAATTTGACGGGATAAGTCGTAAGATTGGGATAATCATCAAGCGTCAAATGGTGTATCGTCTTGTTGACTCTCCTGCCGAATACGAATTTGAAAATCACCGCAGTAGCTATCATAGGAAGTACGATAGTAATTGCAAAAACTCCGTAAACAAGTATTATTAAAAATTCCAAAAATTTGTTATTCTTTTTCATACACTCATTATAGCATACGCTATTGCCAATTTCAATAGTAAAAATTAAAATCGGTAAGGAGTTGAGTAAAAAATAAAGCGTTCCTTTTGGAACGCTTTATTATATCAACGTATATTGATTATTTTTTCTTCTCGGTATTCTTTACGAGTTCGAGTATTGCCATTTCAGCGCCGTCGCCGCGTCTTTGACCGAGTCTGACGATACGAGTGTAACCGCCCTTTTGACCGAGCTTATTTGCTCTGTCTGCATAGAATACTGCATGCTCTCTGAAAATCTTCTCAACGAGCGGGTGCTTAACTTCTTTGGTTCTCTCCTTATAAGCCGACTTGCTTTCCTTGTCGCCCTTGATTTCTTGAAGATCTCTGAGGCTTGCCATAAGCTTTCTTCTTGCAGCCAACTTTCTAGGACCGTCGTTAACAAATTCCATAACGACCTTTTCGCCCTTGTCATTCGTAACGGTCTTTTGCACCTTTACAGTATCTTCATAAGTATTTATAGCGAGAGTCAACATGCTCTCGGCATAACTTCTTACCTCTTTTGCTCTATCAACCGTGGTCTCGATAGATCCGTACCACAATAGTTCTGAGGCTTGATTTCTAATTATGGCCAATCTTTCTTCGGCTGTTCTGCCCAACTTTCTTGCCATTGTCCTTTACCTCCTATTATTCATCCTTGTCCTTGAGTTTAAGACCAAGGTCGTCAATTTTCTTCATTACTTCTTCGAGCGACTTCTTACCGAGATTTCTCACTTTAAGCATGTCGTCTTCAGTCTTTTCCGTCAAATCCTTGACAGTGTTGATGCCCGCTCTTCTCAAGCAGTTGTAAGATCTAACCGACAAATCCAAATCTTCGATTGCCATTTCGTAAATCTTAGCTTGCGACTCGTTGTCTTGAGAGATGAGTATCTCTTTCTCTGCCATATTGTCAACAAGTTTAACAAAAATACCAAGGTGATCGTTCATAATCTTGGCAGCCAAACTTATGACTTCGTTTGGCGTAGACGTACCGTCGGTGGTCACGTCAATAGTGAGTTTGTCAAAATTGATGTCTTGACCTTTTCTGGTGCTCTCTACTTGGTAGCTTGCAGCGATAACAGGCGTGAAAATCGAGTCAACGGGAATGTATCCGATGCCTTGCTCCTCGTCCTTGTTTTCGCTTGCGCCAACGTAGCCTCTGCCCACGCCGATATAGATTTCCATCTCGATGCTTGCGCCCTCTTCGAGAGTACAAATCTCAAGCTCGGGATTGAGAATCTCTATGTCATCACTGTGCGAAATGTCAGCAGCGGTAACAACGCCGGCCGTATATTTGTTGATAGTACAAAGTTGTTTGAAGTTCTTATCTTCGGTATAAGCCTTTATTGCAAGTCCCTTGATGTTGAGGATGATATCAGTTACGTCCTCTTTGATACCCGGGATAGCGGTGAATTCGTGTTGAACTCCGTTGATTCTTATACCTACTGGAGCTGCGCCCGGCAATGCGCCCAAGAGTATTCTTCTAAGGCTGTTACCGAGAGTAGTACCGAATCCGCGTTCCAACGGCTCGACGGAATATCTGGTCTTTCTACCCGGCTCCATATCTTCTTTATTGATATTTGGTTTTTGAATTTCTATCATTGTTAGCCTCCTATTCAATGTTCAATGCTTGAGACTGTCACAGCGTATTATTATTTAGAATACAACTCGACAATCATATGCTCTTCAATCTTCTGCTCCACGTCTGCTCTTTCTGGCAAAGCAATTACGTTACCCGTCATGGTAGCGTTGTCAACCGTCAACCATTT